>JAYRXP010000575.1:0-1589 GCA_041917395.1 Paludibacter sp. | reverse complement strand
TTTAATTTCGGTGGTATACGGGAGCGTTTCTTCCAGAATTTCGGTCTCATCACCTTGTTTTACCTCCTGATTGTTCACATATAGTTTATTGAAAAATATATCGAACGGTTTTTTCTCATACTGAAAATCTTTTTCGGTAAGTACAGCCATGCCAGTTACACCACCTACATATATGCTTCCGTTTTTCGATACAAAGAGGCTTCTTTCGTTTATGGTCGACAATGGAAATCCGTTTTGTGATTGATAATTGGTAACTTTCTTGCATTTTTCGTTGCAAATCGAAATGCCGATATTTGTACCAATCAGCAGTTTCCCAGTGGTTGTTTCGGCTAATGCCACTACATTATTATCAATAATTCCATTTTTTTCTTTTGTAAAAACCCTGAAATCGTTTGTTCTGGATTGATATAAGTTTAACCCATATCCTCTTGTACCAATCCAGATTTGTTTTTTACTGTCTTCAAAAATAATATTAATATAGTTGGAACTAAGATTATTGTCGCCTGTTTCGCGATAGCGGTATTGCGAAAGTGTTTTTTGATTAAAATCGTAACACATTACCCCATTACTTTCCGTCCCTACCCACAATCTGTTTTTAGAGTCGATAATCATTGAAGTTACACCATTTTTAAGTTCGCTATCCATTAAGTGATGAACTTTTTGGGATTTTGTGTCGAACACAATTACGCCAAGCGTTGTTCCAAGAATCAGATTTTTCCCATATGGAACTATGCTCATAATATTTCGTCCGAAATACATTTCTTTGGTGCCCGGCAGGCTTTCGTAAACAGTTTCTTTTTTTGTGGTAATGTCAAACCTGATGAGATAAGTTATGTGAGTTCCAATCCAAAGACAATGAGCGTTTACATCGTAATATATTTCTTTTAAATTGCTTCCTCGAAGCGGAAAGGATTGAAATTTACCTGTTTTAGGGTCGAACGATGCCAAACCGCCGCCCTCGGTGCAAAGCCATACAGTTCCATTTTTATCTTCGACAAATTTACCAACTACCGGATGAGGTAGTCCATTTCGCGATGGGTAATAGTAGCGTGCTGTTTGTCGTTCCGGATTAATAAAATTTACACCTCCAAAATAAGTTCCTGCCCATACCGTTCCCTGTTTGTCTTTAAACAAACTCATTATTGAAGTCGAACTCAAACTCCATGGATTTTCTCTTTCGGATGTATATGTTTGAAATAATTCTGTTTTTGTATCAAGGCGGCAAAGTCCAAATTGCGAACCCACCCAAATATAACCAAAATTATCTTCACAAACTGCTCTTACAAAATTGTTTATAAGCGAATAAGCATTTCGCTCATCGTGCTGAAAATACTTAACGCTGCCATCTTTTTTCAACAGAATCAGTCCTTTGTTGGATGAACAAATCCAAAGGTTTTTGTATTTATCTTCATAAATGTCGCGAATTTCGGAGTCGGTAAAATAGGTCTTAAGAGTCAAATTGCTATCCAACGAAATTAATCCTTTGTTGGTACCAACCAAACAGACCGTATTCGATGTCTCGAATACGGTAAAAATTTCAAGTGTTTTATATCCTAAGTTGGTAACAAGTTTTAGTTCCTCTTTAGCTG
>JAYRXP010000574.1:0-9915 GCA_041917395.1 Paludibacter sp. | reverse complement strand
TAGCTGATATGCTGCGAATTATCCGACATAATTTTGATTTTGCTGATTCCGTTTTCAGCAAAAAAAGCTTTGTTCTGCTGGTACAAAAATGCACCGGGCTTTAAATCGCGATAAGGGGCGCTTACATAATCCAAAACTACTGTGAGCGTGTCTTCGTCTTTGATACCGATAAATACGCCGGCTACTGCTTCATCGCGCAAAAGATTTAAAATCAATACGTTTTCTTCATTGTTCATTAAGTTCAATGTTGTAAATCCCGGAAAGAATTGTTTGATTTCAGTTATGTTATAGTCGAGATAATACTGAAGATAGCTGTCGGTAATTTTAGATGTCAACAACTTAAATGCTTCGTTTTTGGTATATATTTTTACCAGATAAAAAATATTAATACAAACAATAAAGAGATTGAGGAAACCCACAGGTAGCGATCCAATCATAAATCCGTAGAACGAAAACGCGGCTGCACCTACAAGATTAAACCAGCGAAGTTTGATGATAGAACTCATTGTTAATGAGATGGCTACAATTACGGAGCTCAGATAACCGAGCCATTCGAGAATGGAAATGTTTAGTAACATAAGATTTGTGTTTTTAATTTTAGACTGTAAAATTACATATTTTTGTTTAAATATTCATTTTTGTCAGTGAGTAAAATAAATGTTTGTGAGTTTGAATTTCATTTTGTTCCTTTGCAGGAGTTTTAATTCAACAAATATGAAATTTGCTATTTTCGGAAATACGTATAACGATTTAACAGGCATATACCTGAAAATTCTTTTTAATTTTCTGAAAGAACACAGAATCAGTGCTCTACTCGATAAAAACCTGTACAACTATGTTCTGGAGAACAAAATCCCGGTTTCGAAGGACACAGAGCTTATTGAAAACGACAATTTTGAATGCGATTACGCGCTCAGTATTGGTGGTGATGGTACATTTCTGAGTACGGCAGCTCATATTGGCACTAAAAACATACCGATACTTGGAATAAACATAGGCCGGCTCGGTTTTTTGGCGGATGTACCTGCCGGAAACATGCTCGATGCCGTGAATTCGCTCATAAAAGGAGAGTTGAACGTGGAAGAACGAACGTTGCTGATGGTGCAAAGTTCGGACGGAACAGTATTTGAATATCCTTATGCACTGAACGAAATATCGATTCTGAAACAGGATAGTTCGTCGATGATAAGTATACATACAACGCTCAACGGAGAGCCGGTGCACACCTATCAGGCCGATGGACTGTTGCTTTCGACACCTACAGGCTCAACAGCATATTCCATGAGTGTTGGAGGTCCTATTGTAGTTCCGGAGGCCGGTAATTTCATTCTGTCGCCCGTGGCATCGCACAGTCTGAATGTACGGCCGTTGATTGTTCCCGACAGCTGGGTGATTGATCTGGAAGTAAAAAGCAGAAGTAAATGTTTTCAGCTGGCTATGGATGGGCGCACCACCATTTTAGATGAAACCACACGACTACGCATAAGCAAAGCCGGATTCACCATAAAAGTGCTTAAACAGGCCAATCATACATTTTTTGATAACCTGAAAAATAAATTGATGTGGGGACTCGATAAGCGAAACTAAGATGCTTATTTTGCCGGAGGCGTTTTTGAAATGCGATCAAAAAACGGATTTTTCGAACTGCAACTGATTGGAATACCATAAATTGAGCTGCATCCGGGCATGAGATTCATTTCCTGAGCCACGCGACCCACCGAAAACATAACACGACTGTCAACCCTGCGGTCGGCTGCTACCGAACAGGCTGAGCCAATGGCAATACCTACATCCACCGAATTCAGAGCACATGGCACTTCGCTGTATTCCATTTTATCGACACAGGTAGCAAAACCACAATATCCGCAATTCAGATTATGCAGTTGCTGACGGGTACCGATCAGCACTATAGCTTCCGCGTTCAGGATATTCTCAGCATCGCGCAAAACAAACTTCAATCCTGTTTTTTCGCTGTAGCGAAGCATTTCACCGGATAATTCGTGAATGATTTCGCCGGTAACCATAGCCACCTCTATAATGTCAAAGCCTTTTCCTTTAGGAGCTGTGCGCGCAGCCGTCATCATTTCCTGTGCTACGTTAATAAGTCTTTCAGCACGGGTTTCTCGTTCGTTGATAAACATAATGAGTGATATTTTGTTGTTTTGGGAGTGCAAATATAATGTTTAATTACAACTTAACATACAAACATGGAGCTTAAAATAAATGAATACAGATTCGGTGAACGCCCACCGGTAACATTACCCGATCGCGAATTTCTGAAACTACTGGGAGAGGAGGGCATACGCAAAATGGTAAGCCGTCATTACGATTTAATGCGCGAAAGTGATATAAAGCATCTTTTTCCGCCAACCGACGAAGAGTTTGAAAAAGCCAAATTGCGTTCGTCGGACTTTATGATACAAATTACAGGCGGACCGGAATACTTTAATCAAAACAGGGGTAAACCCATGATGACCAAACGTCATGCACCTTTTACAATAACCCGCGAAGGACGAAGAACCTGGCTCAGTTGTTACAGGCAGGCCCTGCTCGAAACCGGACTTCCCGAAGATTTAATCCGCTCTTTTTGGGATTATATCAATGTATTTTCGATATGGATGGTAAACACCGAAGATTAAAATTATACTTTTTACGCTGTCCGGGGTTTTTCAGAAGAAATATTTGTACCTTTGTGGTTTAGGGCATTTTTGGCAAGAATATTGCCGGAAACAGGTATAAATAAGCAGGTAAATATGTATTTAAAATTTAAAACCAATTTCTCAGTTATCATACTTCTGATGATGCTGATTGTATCGTGTAAAAGTACACAAAAAGAAAAATCCGGAGATAAAAATAAAAAACCGATTGTGGTTGACTGGATAGTAGCGAAGTCATCTGCTACGACTGAAAATATAACGGTTTCGGGTACCATCAAACCAGCAGAGGAAACTGTTTTACTTGCCGAAATCTCCGGACGGGTTACAAAAATCAATTTCGAAGAAGGCAAATTTGTAAAAAAAGGAACGTTGCTTGTAAAACTCTTCGATGACGACCTGCAGGCACAACTGAAAAAAGCCACCGCACAACTTCAGATTGCACAACAAACGCTGAAACGTCAGGCTGAACTGCTTAAAGTGAGTGGAATCAGTCAGGCTGATTACGACCAAACGGAATTGCAGATAAATTCGCTGAACGGCGATATTGAGGTTATAAAAGCCCAAATCCGAAAAACAGAAATTCTGGCACCCTACGATGGACGTTTAGGCCTGCGAAACATTAGTCCGGGCACTGTGGTTTCTCCGTCGCTTCCGCTTACAACCATTCGGGATGTAGGAAAACTCAAACTTGATTTCAGCGTTCCCGGAAAATATGCTTCGTACATACACATCGGGTCGAAAGTGAAATTTACAGTAAATACTGATATGACCGGATACGATGCAGTCGTTATTGCTACCGAACAGGGCATTGACGCTTCGACACGAAACATGAAAACCCGTGCACTTATTTCTCAACCCGGCTCAAAACTGGCTCCGGGGGCTTACGCCACTGTTTCGCTCTCGGTAAGCGACGAAAGAAATGCTATTTTTGTTCCATCGCAGGCCATTATTCCAAACGAAAAAGGTAAAAAAGTAATTGTGTGTCGCGACGGCAAAGCAGCATTTGTGGATGTAAAAGAAGGCTTACGTCAAACAAATGGAGTTGAAATAATTGACGGACTTTCTGAAAATGACACAGTGGTGGTTACAGGTGTTATGTTCGTTAAACCGAATGATGCTTTGAAACTTAAGAAAAAACAGTAAGCAACCCCGAAAAATATGAAAATTTCAGATTTTGCAGTAAATAAGCCGGTTGCCAGTGTTGTTGTAAGCATTGTTATTATTTTATTCGGAGTTATTGGTTTTCGTTCGCTGGGTGTGAGACTTTACCCGGCTATCGATCCGCCTGTTATCAGTGTTCGTACTTCTTATACCGGAGCCAGCCCCGAAATTATCGAATCGCAAATTACCGAACCTCTCGAAAAGGCAATCAATGGTATCGAGGGTGTTAAATCCATCTCATCATCGTCGTCGCTTGGGAGCAGCAGCATAAACGTTGAATTTGTAGTGGGTTCCGACCTCGAAAAAGCAGCTAACGACGTTCGCAACAAGGTTTCGGAAGCAGGTCGGAATTTACCTCAGGATTTGGATGCGCCTCCGGTTATTTCCAAATCGGATGCCAACGGTGAACCCATACTCACAGTTGCTGTTCAAAGCACGATTTTAAATGGTTATGAATTGAGCGATTTTGCCGAAAATGTACTTCAGGAGAAATTGCAAACAATTCCCGAAGTTAGTTCTGTTATGCTGTTCGGGCAACGAAGGCCTGCCATGCGTCTGTGGCTCAATACAGATAAAATGGCGTCGTATAACATTACGTCGTTGGATATTATGAATGCGCTCCGAAAAGAAAATGTAGAATTGCCGGGGGGCAAAATCCGTGGTGAATCAACTGAGTTCGTTGTCAAAACACTGGGTCGCCTGAATACACCTGAGGAATATAATAATCTTATTCTACGGCAAACCAACGACCAGATAGTCCGGTTTGGCGATGTGGGTTACGCGGCCTTTGGTCCTGAAAATGAAGAAACAAGTGCCAAATTTAACGGTGTGGAAGGTATCTCGCTTGCTATTATTCCGCTTCCGGGTGCAAACGAAATAAAAATTGCCAATGAATTTTATAAACGCCTTGACGAAATCAGAAAAAATCTGCCTGAAGGAACAACAGTAGATATTGGTTTTGACAAAACCCGCTTTCAGCGTCAGTCAGTACGAGATGTGAGTGAAACATTGGTTGTGGCTATTCTGTTGGTAGTCATAATTATATTTTTGTTTTTCCGCGACTGGAGTATCGCGCTTCGTCCGCTTATTGATATTCCGGTTTCGCTGATTGGTACATTCTTTATCATGTATATTTTCGGATTTTCGATAAATGTGCTCACGCTGCTTGCCATAGTGCTTGCCACAGGACTTGTGGTTGATGATGGTATTGTGGTTACCGAAAATATTTATAAAAAGCTGGAAAAAGGAATGGAGAAACGTCAGGCGGTACTCGAAGGTACCCGTGAGATTTTCTTTGCTGTTATCTCCACATCGCTTACGCTGGCTGTAGTGTTTATTCCTGTAACCTTTCTCGAGGGTTTCACAGGACGTTTATTTCGCGAATTCGGCGTGGTTATAGCAGGAGCAGTGCTTATTTCGGCTGTGGTTTCGCTTACTCTTACGCCTGTGCTCAATTTGAAAATGGGCAGAAAAGTGAAAGTGCATTCTCCGTTTTATCTGGCTACCGAATCCTTTTTCGTTGCGCTCGACAGGCATTATCGTTCGTGGCTGAGTTTTTTTATGCAGCGCAAATGGATTTCAGTGCTCATTATATTTTTATGTCTGGTAATGGTTGTGATTTTTTCGATGGTACTTAAATCAGAATTAGCACCACTGGAAGATCAGAGTTCTATTACCGTAAACATTACCACACCCGAAGGAGCTGACTTTGACTACACCCAAAAGGTGGTTGATAAAATTACTCAACGCGTATCCGACAGTGTTCCCGAAGCACGATTGATTTATTCGCGCACGGCGAGTGGCATGTCAGGTGGTACCAATACCGGATTTATGTACGTTTACCTGAAAGAGCCGAACGAACGTGAAAAGTCGCAACAGGAAGTGTATGACAAGCTTTCGAAATCGTTCAAAAGGTTCTCTGAAGCCCGTGTTATTGCCAATCAACAGCAAACCATAAGTACGTCAACCGGACGTGGAGGCGGTGGTGGAATGCCTGTGCAATATGTGATTCAGAATCTTGATTTTGAAAAAATAAGAAACACGCTTCCGGTGTTTATGGAAGAAGTAGGTAAGAGTCCGGTTTTCAGCAATTCTGATGTAAATCTGAAATTTAACAAACCCGAACTGAACATAAAAATTGACCGGAATAAGGCTACAGGCATGGGAGTAAATGTCAGCGACATCTCAACCACCCTGCAATTGGCACTCAGTGGCGGACGTTATGGTTATTTTCTTCGTAACGGAAAACAATATCAGATTATCGGGCAGGTAGAGCGCGAAAACCGAAGTAAGCCTTCGGATATCGGTTCGCTGTATGTGCGTAACTATACCGGCGATTTAATACAGTTGGAAAATCTGATTTCAATCAGCGAAAACAGCAGTCCATCAACGCTTTATCATTACAACAGGTTTAAATCGGCTACTGTGTCGGCTGCTCTCGCAAGTGGCTATTCGCTGAGCGAAGGCATTGATGAGATGAACCGCATTTCGAAAAAAGTACTGGATGACAGTTTTCGTTCAGCGCTTTCGGGAGCTTCGCGCGATTTTGCCGAAAGTAGTTCGAACATGGTTTATACGCTTGTTTTTGCGCTATTACTCATATACTTGCTTTTAGCCACTCAGTTCGAAAGTTTTCGCGATCCACTCATTATTATACTTACTGTTCCGCTGGCCATTGCAGGTGCCATGCTGTCGCTGTGGATTTTTGGTAGTACGCTCAATATCTTTTCCGAAATCGGAATGGTTATGCTCATTGGGCTGGTTACCAAAAATGGTATTCTGATTGTGGATTTTGCGAACAAAAAAAGATCGGAAGGATTGTCGAAGGCAGAAGCTGTTTTCGAAGCAGCAGCCGGACGTCTGCGCCCGATATTGATGACTTCGCTGGCAACTATTTTCGGTGCGCTGCCTATTGCCTTTGCGTTGGGGGCAGGCGCTACAAGTCGTGTTCCGCTTGGTATTGTGGTTGTGGGTGGATTGCTGTTTGCTCTTATTCTCACCTTATTTGTGATCCCGGTAATGTATCTCTTTATTGCACCTTCAAAATTCGAAAAACAAAATCAGAATTCAACCAGTATTGTATGAAAAAGCGGTCTTTTTTAATGTGTTTTGCATTTTTTGCAATTGTGTGCACGTATTCTCAGACAACATTAAGTGCTGACGAAGCTGTACGTATTGCTTTAGAGAAAAACTACGGAATAATTCTTTCAAAAAATAACAGTCTGATTGATAAAACCAACAATACAATTGGTAATAGTGGCTTTTTACCCAATATTTCGGTAAATGCAGGTGCAAATTATGCGGTCAATGATATTAATCAGGTTTTAACAACACAAACCGGAACACGCGATATTATCCGTGATGGCGCGACAAATTCGTCACTCAGCGCCAACATTGCACTCAACTGGACTTTGTTTGATGGAGGAAAAATGTTTGTAACCAAAAATAAACTCTCTGAAATTGAAGCTCAGGGCGAGCTTAAAACAAAGGCTCAGGTTCAGCAAACGGTTTTTGATGTTATAAATGCTTACTATAATGTTGTTATGCAAAAACAGCAGTTACTGTCCGTAAACGAAGCAATTGCCTACAATACTGAACGCGTTAAAATTCTCGAAACTACCTTTAAGAACGGACTTTCACCAAAGAATTTTTTGCTCCAGGCTCAAATCGATTTGAATATTTACAAGCAGAATGCTATAAATCAGGCGAATGCAGTTGCCGAATCGAAACGAATCCTAAATAAGCTGTTGTCGCGAACACCCGAAACAGATTTTGATGTGGTGAGTACGATCGAATCCGTTTTTGTGACAGACAAAGAAACTCTGAAATCCAGACTTCTACAAAACAATCCGGATTTGCTGATTTTAGAAAAGGCGCAGGAAGTAAGTAAATTGTCGGTCAAAGAGCTGAATGCAACTCGTTATCCGAAAGTGACTCTGAATTCGGCCTACAGTTACTCTCAAATTGAAAATTCGGCAGGAAACCTGCTCCGCAATAACTCGAATGGTCTGCAGGTTGGCGGGTCGCTTACGATGCCTGTTTTTCAGGGAGGAAATATCAACCGACAGATTAAAGTTGCTAAAATTCAACAACAATCGGTGCAATACAGTCTGGAGGAAGCTAAGTTGCAGCTCACAACCGATTTGCAGAATCTGATAGAAGAATACAATACGCAGCGCGAATTGCTTGCGATAGAAGTTGGTAATGAAGCTCTGGCGAAAGAAAATCTGGAAATTACCCTTCAGCGGCTTCGTTTTGGCGAATCCACCTCGCTCGAAGTACATTTGGCCCAGGAAAGTTTTGTGCAGTCGCAAACGCGCCGTATCAATTTCAATTACAACCTGAAAATCACCGAAAGCCGTATCAGGCAACTTAT
This sequence comes from Paludibacter sp., assembly GCA_041917395.1. Lineage (GTDB taxonomy): Bacteria > Bacteroidota > Bacteroidia > Bacteroidales > Paludibacteraceae > Paludibacter. The sequence continues at coordinate 1,722 of JAYRXP010000574.1, read as the reverse complement.
TTCTGACTTTTAAAATCGCAAACCACAAAACTTAAAGCACAAAAAAACTCCGAACAACTTTTGTTATTCGGAGTTTTCTATTAATTATTAATTGTTAATTATCAATACACCTGTTCAGCAGTACGTTTGTACCAGTTGTAACGCCATTTAGCATTTTCTTCGGCTGCAGCAAACAGTTCTTCTGCCTCAGCAGGGAATTGTTTCATAAGCGATGTGTAACGTACTTCACCTTTGAGGAAGTCCTGGAACAGTTCCCATTGCGGTTCTTTCGAATCGAGTTGCATTGGGTTTTTGCCTTCAGCTTCCAAATCAGGATTGTAACGATACAAGTGCCAGTATCCGCATTTTACTGCTTTTTCCTGCTCATCGTTTGCATGTCCCATACCGGCAGACAATCCGTGGCTGATACATGGTGAGTAAGCAATAACGATAGATGGTCCATCGTAAGCTTCTGCTTCGCGAATGGCTTTCAGCGTTTGAGCCTGATTAGCACCCATAGCTACCTGAGCTACATATACATAACCATAAGTAGCGGCAATCATACCAAGGTCTTTCTTACGAACTTTTTTACCCGAGGCAGCAAATTTAGCAACAGCACCAACCGGAGTCGATTTCGAAGCCTGACCACCTGTATTCGAATAAACTTCGGTATCGAGTACAAGGATATTTACGTTTTTACCTGAAGCAATTACGTGATCCAAACCACCGAAGCCAATATCGTACGCCCAACCGTCGCCACCAATAATCCATTGTGATTGTTTAATCAGGTATTGGCTTAATTCAGCAATCTGAGCACATTTATCACATTTCTTTTCGTTTACGAGCGGTGTAATTTTAGCAGCCAGTTCTTTCGATTTATCACCATCGTTTTTGAATTCCAACCATTCAGTAAACAAGCCTTTCAACTCGTCAGAACAGCAGTTTTCAGCGATAGCTTCGTTCATCAAACGAACCAAACGTTCGCGCATATTATCGTAAGCGAAAACCATACCCAAACCAAACTCAGCATTGTCTTCGAACAATGAGTTAGCCCATGCCGGTCCACGACCTTCGTCGTTTACGGTGTAAGGAGTAGAAGGAGCCGAAGCAGAGTAGATAGAGCTACAACCTGTTGCATTCGATACCATCTGACGGTCGCCAAATAATTGTGTAACTAATTTCACATAAGGAGTTTCACCACAACCGGCACAAGCTCCCGAGAACTCAAACAACGGAGTTGCAAACTGTGAGTTTTTCACGTTGGCTTTTGTATCCACCAAATGTTGTTTGGTTTTTACTTCTTCAACACAGAATTCCCAGTTTGTCTGATTTTCGTATTGAGTTTCGATTGGCACCATCTTGAGTGCCTTTCCGTTTTTGTTGCCCGGACATACTTCAGCACAGTTGTCGCAACCCATACAGTCGAGCACATCAACCTGAATACGGAAGCTCATATCAGCAAACTGTTTACCATTGGCTTTCAATGTATCGGCAGCAAACGGAGCTTTAGCAGCTTCGGCAGCATCCAACAGGAACGGACGAATAGCAGCGTGAGGACAAACGTAAGCACATTGGTTACACTGAATACAGTTGTCTTTATCCCAAACAGGAACATTGGCAGCAACACCGCGTTTTTCGTATTTGGTAGTTCCCTGATCCCAGGTACCATCTTCACGACCTTTGAATGCTGATACAGGTATATCGTCACCTTTCTGTGCATTTACAGGAACGACAATGTTTTTG
>JAYRXP010000573.1:0-3726 GCA_041917395.1 Paludibacter sp. | reverse complement strand
CTAATAAGAATACTTCGTGCACGATTATTTTGAACAATATTATTTCGGAACTCAAATTCAGGATACCATTCAATGTTCTCAAGTCCATCACCGACCTCAATTTTTCCACTTATGGATTTTTTAAAGGTATATTTTGCATATTGGTCGTTAATAACCTGTACGCTTTTAAGTTGAATTTTCGATTTTGGCAATAAACTTCGGTTTTCAACAATTTGCAATGTATCTTTTACTGAAGCAAACCTGAACCCAAACTGTTGTGGATGACTTAAACGGGCTATAACCGTTTTAGAATCAACAATTTTCTCCACTTTTGTATAAGTTCCGTGCATGTTACAAGCATCATCGAGCATGTTTTCGAACAGGCAATTTTCTATTATTACTTTACCTTTACAATTGCAGAAGTGGGTTGCATCGGCTGTGGCAGACAGAATTCGGTTCGACCCCGATCGGCGGCAAACATTTACCGAGTTTAAATGAATATTTTCGGTTTTTTCGGCAATAACACCCATTCCTCCTGCGTGGTAAATATTGATGTTTTTTAAGTCAACATTCTTAGCATCAGACAGGTGAATAGCCGGACTGTGTCGATTATTGCCAAATGCTCCTTTAAATGTAATAATAGTTCCTATAGGCGGCACTTTTTGAACAAATTTGGTCTGCAATCTGATAGTATTTATGTCAATTTGTCGGACTTTAGCATCGAAATTCCATGGTTTTGCAATATAATGCCAATCGTCTGTTCGATACTGAACTGCCTTTGTATCAGGATTAAAGCAAATATTTTCACCCAAAAAATACTCTTCCCAGCCTTCACCTGCAATAATCAGCCTATCACCTTGCAGTTTGTAATTCTTAAATCCGGGCGTAATTCGTATGTCAACAGTTGAGTTTGAGTCATTAGCAGCAATTATACTTCCTTCGAGATAAAACGGAACTTCCCAATCGATATTTACATTCGAAATTTTAATGTTTATAGAATTTTCAACTAAAAACGGAATTATCTGACCGTGGAAAATAAAATCAGATCCATTAGCGTCAATTTCAATGTTTTTCATACCAATGAGTGGGAATGCAAAACGTCGATAACCATTGTCGTGGTTAGTTATGGCGTGGTACCTCCCATAAGCTTCGGTTGGTTTAAAATGGTATTTACCCTTTGGTAGAATTAATTTGAATCCACCTTTTTTATTTTCCTGTTTAGAAAGTAAGGCGTATATGAATGGTATCATATCTGCCCCATATTTTTCAACATCAGAACCTGAAAGGTTAATAACCCTGTTGACAGCAAACGCCGGAGAAAAAAAAGTAACTACAAGTAAAACGGACAGGATTTTTTTAATCTGCATATAAATATTTTTTAGATTACGCAACAACAATCTACAAATCAACAATTTAACAACAATTATAACATGTGTGATTCCATTTTTTTGAATATATGGATGGCAGTACAATTGTAGATTCAATTGCATTAAAGAAATGTTTCACACAAGTTTCACTGATTTTTTTGCTATTTCTGCTTTATGGTTTAGTTGCCATCATCAACCGGAGCTAGTTGTCGGCTCCAATTGATGATTTTTACAACCAAACTAGTATTTCACGAACTTTTGAGTCGCCTTAATACTACCATTAACTACACAAACCATATATATACCATTCGGTAATTTCGAAGCATTAACCTCAGAAATATAACTTGCTGTAAGAACACAGGTTCCACCTAAATCAAAAATCTGAACAAAATCAGCTCTTCTATTAAAAGTTAGCAGCTTATTTTTACTATTATAGAGCATCAAATGTGTGTTTTTGCTTATAACTTCGTGTATAGCAGTCGATATGTCAGTACCATCAAGCTCAAAAGCTCCGGCATCTTTAATTCCGCTCCTGCCCTTTCCTCTGATATCGGTAGCTGGAACAACATTAACGCTGTTTACCATAAACTCATCAACACCAAAGTTAATTCCAAAGCCTCCGGTTTGTGTTTCGAGATATGGCAAACCCGTAGAAGGCACAGTGAGCGTACTGTTCAGTTTTTGATAGGTATTGCTTATCCACGAACGGTTTCCGTTTGTTGAATTTGAGTTCGACTCGAATAAGTCAGGATAGTTCGTGGCATCGCTTACCGATAAACTTCCTCCCAAATGATTGAAGATATTTCCTTTAAATCGCCGAAGTGTAGAGCTGTTTGCTACGGAAGAACACGATAATCCGTAAATGGTAACTCCGTTAACCTGATTATCGTTCATCAGATTGTTGATAAAATAAGCTGAAACGGGCATACCTTCGAGCGAAATACTTGCAGAATTAGCCCTGTCAACATTGTAATTCTGGAAAAAAGTGTTGTTTGCAAAAACAAATGTTCCAGTATATGCTACTCCGGTACTGTATAAAGCTAATGTATTAGGTGCAGTTCCGGAATACACATTCCCTTTATTCTGAAAAACAACATTATTTGTCAGATTCAAATTGAAAACGGTTGAAGCATTTACTCCATTGTTTCCGATAGCCATTACTGAACCTGCCCCATCCGATTCGTTTCTGTAAAAAACCGAGTTTGTAACGTTTAACGAACTTGTTGCGCCTGCATCCAAACGAATCATAATCGCGCCACCTGTACCACCGCCAGTGTTCGAAGTATTCAGTTTTGCTTTGTTTCCATCGAAATAACATTTATCAATATTGAGTACACCTTTTCCTGAAAAAGTAATTGCGCCACCGTAATGACTACCTGTGAAAAACGCATCGTATGGGTTGGCATTGTTTATGAATTGTGAATTCGTAATCGTCACCTGATTAGGAACAATTATCGAACTGGTATAAGTCATGATAGCACCGCCAAAATTAGATTGACATGCTTCAAATGTGCAACTATCAACTGTTAGTGTTCCTCCACGTAGCATTATGGCACCACCACCCGACCATGTGCTCTGAGCAGTAATCAGTTTTGTAAATGCTATATTGCTCAGTGAAAGACTACCACTTGACAAAACATCAAAAGCACCTCCCAGCTTTAACGTATTATCCCTGACATTTTTAATTGTCATGTTTTTGAATGTGGCAGTTTTACCCGAAAGTTGAAACAAAGTATTGCCTGTTGTTCCGGCAGAGAAAGCTGCATCATCCATTGCCTGTAGAATAACGCCCGTACGTGACTCCCCAATTATTGTTACATTATTTACAATTCCTATTTTTGTTGTAATTGTGTAGGTTCCATTTGCAATATGTATAACCATATCATCAGTCCACTTAGCAGAATTGAGTGTTTTCCATGGTAAAGCAGGATCAGTTCCGGTGTTTGCATCATCGGCAGCGGCATTGTTGGTGGCTACATATACGTTGGTAACTGCCACGAGTTGTAATGTTACCACAAAAAGCAATAGCGTTAAGAATAGTTTTTTCATCTTTAGTGGATTTTATTTATTGTTTTAATGCTTTTTGAATAAAAGCAGATCCTTGTTTTGTCACCTTAATCAGATAGAAGCCCGGTTGTAGTTCTGATGTTGAAATTCCTAAACCCGGATTTCTCTGTTGAAATACCTGCTGACCATTCACATTGTAAATTTCAACATTATCGACTGCGTCAGTAAAATTCAAATTATCCCGAAACGGAATAGGAAATACCAATGATTCATTGGTTGTAAGTTTTCTGAAGCCTGTATTTATCCCATTCATTTCCCATGCACCGGCATCGCGGGTTAAATCTGCAATTCCGTTTCCTAATATATCGGTTTG
>JAYRXP010000572.1:0-1773 GCA_041917395.1 Paludibacter sp. | reverse complement strand
TTGGCTGTAAAAATAGGCTCCAATGTATATGGATGATAACCTGAGTAATACATCTCTGTTGCCAGCGTCATTGGAGTTGGTGTAAAATCCTGAACCTGTTCAAGCTTAAAATCCATTCTTTTTGTCAAAACGGCCAGTTCTGCCATATCTTCACTTTTACAGCCCGGATGACTCGAAATGAAATACGGAATGAGTTGCTGATTTAGTCCGGCTTCGCGGTTAATCTGTTCAAACTGCTCTTTGAACTTTGCAAAATAGCTGAATGAAGGTTTACGCATCATGTACAAAACCTTATCTGAAGTATGTTCTGGCGCGATTTTCAAACGTCCGGACACATGTTTACTGATCAATTCTTTGATATATTCTGCATGACTTTTGTTTGCCTCATCGCTTTTTGTATCACTTAGCAACAAATCGTACCTCACCCCGCTCCCGACAAATGATTTTTTTATGCCCGGAATTTTATCAACCGAACGGTAAATATCTATCAATCGGCTATGATTTGTATCTAAATTAAAACAAACTTTTGGGTGAATGCACGAAGGTTTTTTACATTTACGGCAAATTTCCATGTCTATTCCTTTCAAACCGTACATATTAGCCGAAGGACCTCCTAAATCGCTCAGATAACCTTTAAAATCGGGCATTTCAACAACCTTCTTCACCTCATTCAAAATAGATTCTTTAGATCTTGACACAATGTGTTTGCCCTGATGTGCCGAGATAGTACAAAAAGCACAACCGCCAAAACAACCACGATGCAGATTAACTGAGAACTTTATCATTTCGAATGCCGGAATAGTTTTTCCTTTGTATTTGGGGTGCGGCAAGCGGGTGTAAGGTAAATCGAACGAAGCATCCAGCTCAGCCTCCGAAAGGGGCTCATAAGGCGGATTTACAACAACCCAGCGATTGCCTGTTTTTTGCAACAACCTATCTGCCTCAATACGGTTACTCTCCTGCTCAATATGTTTAAAATTAGAAGCATACAGTTTTTTATCCACCAAACAGGTTTCGTGGGGAACGAGTGTAATGTCTTTGTATTTCGATGAAGGAATTTCTTTTGCCAGAAATGATGTTTGTGGAATATCAGTTATTTCCTTTAAATTTTCCCCATTTTTTACTAGTGCCACTAATTCACGAATCGGTTTCTCACCATTTCCGTATATCAGCATATCCGCTTTCGAATCTACCAAAATACTGGGCATCAGTTTATCCGACCAATAATCGTAATGCGTAAACCGTCGCAGCGAGGCTTCAATTCCACCTATTAATAAAGGCACATCAGGATATAGCTTTTTGATTATATTACAATAGGTGATTGTGGCGTAATCAGGTCGCATATTAGGCTTACCATCAGGCGAATAAGCATCATCCGAACGCAGTCGTTTGTTTGCAGTGTAATGATTTACCATCGAATCCATATTTCCGGCCGACACGGCGAAGAAAAGACGTGGGCGTCCCATTTTTTTAAAATCGCGTAAATCATCACGCCAGTTTGGTTGAGGCACAATGGCTACACGAAGTCCTTCGGCCTCCAGAATTCGTCCGATAACGGCAGCCCCGAACGCAGGATGATCAATATAGGCATCGCCCGTAAAAAAAACCACATCCACTTCATCCCAACCACGAATCTCGAGCTCTTTTTTTGTAGTTGGCAGAAAATCAGTCAATTGAAATATTTTGTTTTGCATAAATCTGTCTGATAAACACTTAGCTTATTTGTTTTTTTAAAGATATTATTCGCAACCCGGATTATTTATCCAACTTAGT
>JAYRXP010000571.1:0-2092 GCA_041917395.1 Paludibacter sp. | reverse complement strand
TGGTTGTTCCCGGAACAAACAATATTTCGGCTTTGACTACCAATAGTACCAGTGAAATCACAATTCCATCGGGTGGACATTTAACTGTTGATGCTACTAAAACCCTTGCGGGTATTACTATTGAAAGTGGTGGTAAGTTAACAAATAATGGAGGACAGACATTAACACTAACCAATCTTAATCTTAAAAGCGATGCAAATGGAACAGCTACCTATGTAGAAAATGGTGGAACTTCTGTTATTACCAATTCAACAGTTCAGCAATATCTGACAGGTGCACGTAATTGGTATGTTTCAAGTCCCGTTGCTTCAGCTTCGAGATCGGTTGTTATCAATGCCTCAAATTTATATAAATACGATGAAGCCAGTGCATCGTGGGTTATTGAAAATAGTTTATTCAATCCTTGTACAGGTTATATTGCTTCTTCTACAGCAACCCAAACAGTATCATTTACTGGCGGAACTTTAAATACAGGAACTCAAACAATAAGCAATTTGAGTTGGGGTGCTTCTGATGCTTCTAAGAAAGGATTTAATTTGATAGGTAATCCTTATCCTTCCTATCTCGATTGGGAACAGGTAAGCAAAACAGGAATTCTTTCAACAATCTGGTATCGTTCTCGAAATTCGGGTAACACAGCTTATGTTTTTGACACCTACAATGCTACAAGCCACGTAGGTACAAGTTTAAATGGATCGGCTGTTACGCAATATATCCCTCCTATGCAAGCATTTTGGGTTAGAGCTACATCTGCCACAAACTCGTTAACTTTCACAAATAATATGCGTTCGCACGAAACCGGAACCAACAGACTTAAATCGAAGAAAATGAGTGAACAAAGAATAATCAGACTTCGTGTTTCTAATAATATCAATGAAGATGAGTCAATATTGTTATTCGACCAAAATGCAACAAATACATACGATGATTATGATTCACCCAAGAGATTTAACAATACTATAAATGTTCCGGAAATCTATACACAATCAGATAATGTGAAACTTGTGATTAACTGCATGAAAGAAATTCCTTATAATACAGAAATTCCACTTGGATTTTCGACTCAGGAAGCTCACGATTTTTCAATTTCAAATATTGAAATGTCAAATTTCGAACCTGAGACAAAGTTATATTTAGTTGATAAATTATATAAAACCGAGACTGAACTTGGGATCGGGAAATCATATAATTTTAGCTCAGAAGTAATATCATCCTCAACTGATCGGTTTGGTTTGATATTTAAAGTTGCGAGTGTAACAACTGATTTACAATTAAATAAGTTAGACGAAAGTCAGGTTTTTGTAAACGTAGCGAATAAAATTACAGTGAAAGCACCACAAGGAACAAAATATGAGATTATTAATTCGATAGGTCAAAAGATAATTAATAAAGTTCTGATGAATGAATATTCAATAATTGATAAGGAATTTGAATCGGGCGTTTATTTTGTTGTATTGCATTTAAATGAAGAGAAAGTAACAAAGAAAGTATTAATTCGATAAATCTACAGCGATGCAAAAAAATAACAAGAAAATTTATTTAATTCCTGAAATTCAAATAATTAAGTTGGACAAAGAAATTTCTTTAGCTTTGGAATCAGTACCTCCAGCCGGACCGAATGAAATTGTGCAGATAAATAGGAATTACATATTTAAGGAATTGGTTTGAAAAATAAATCATTAATCGAAACAGAAAGAATGTTTGTTGCCGGGGCAAACATTCTTTCTGTTTTTAAAGGCTCTGAATATGATTCATTTATTATCGAGTGACATTTTGTGTAAATGAATTGTCATTTTGTGTATTCAGTATGTTGAGAGTAAAAATTATCTTTGTAATGTGATGTTGTAGATTATTAAATTAATATATTTACAACTTGAATCTAATACAAATATATCAGCGGGTCTTAATGAAGAGATTAGTATTAATATCGTATATCCTGTTTCTAATAGTTATGCCTTTTAGAGCTCAATTACCGCATAGAATGAGTTATCAGGCAACTATTAGAAATGCAAATAATGTTTTACTTGTAAAATCGGTAATTGGGGTCAGAATTTCAATATTAAAGGATTCTGAAGTAGGTGAAGCCGTGTAT
>JAYRXP010000570.1:0-1546 GCA_041917395.1 Paludibacter sp. | reverse complement strand
TATAAGGGGGCGTTTCATTTTATGTTGAAATTTTATTTTTTTGAAATTATTCGTTCAGTAAATAGTAAAAACAGGAATGATAGCACCATAAAATAAGTCATATCCCGCGAGTCGATTACTCCGCGGCTAATCGATTTATAATGAGCATTGATACCCACATTTTCAATGATTCCCATTGTGTTACCACTACTGAAAAAGCTTGTTAAAAGATCGAAACCGTAAAATAGTACGAATGAAATTACTACCGCCAAAACAAACGAAATAACCTGATTGTTTGAAAGTGCTGATGAAAAAGTTCCTATTGCAGTATAAATAAATACCAGAAACAACAATCCGATAAATGAACCCCAGAATGCACCTGCATCAACGTTTCCTGCCGGTTCGGCCAAATAGGCAACGACAAAATAATTGAGTATGGTTGGTAGCAGTGCAAGAGCCACCACTGTAACCGATGCAAAATATTTACCAAAAACAATTTGCCAGCTACTAAGCGGCTTTGTGATAAGTAGTTCCCAGGTTCCGGACTGTTTTTCTTCAGTAAAAGCACGCATACTTACGGCAGGACACAGGAATAAAAAAAGCCATGGTGCAATGCTGAAAAGTCCGTCAACATTGGCATATCCGGATTCCGGAATGTTGTACTCGCCCGGTATTACCCACAGAAACAGGCCTGTGAGTGTGAGGAAAATTCCAATTACCACGTATCCTGTAAGCGATCCGAAAAACGATTTTAGTTCTTTTTTGAATATTGAAAACATGAGTTAGTTTCTAAAGTTTGTAAGGTTTCTCAAGTTTATAAAGCAGCAAAAGTATTTTACGAATCATCGAATCAACACATTTCCACATTATAACATCAAATTTATTCTTAACTTTGCGTTGTCAAAGGTAAACAAAATATTAAGCCTCACAAAGTGCGCATGTAATGAAAAAGTTTTTTTTAATACTTGTTTTTTTTGTTTTTTGTTTTGTGTCGAAATCGCAAACAAAAAACAATTATGCCATAAAAGCTGAGTATATGTATGGTAATATTTTGAAACATACCAAACATTTGGAAAATCTGGTTCAGGGCCCGACAAAAGGTGTGGAACTTGCAATAGAATGGCAAACAATGGGCGAAAAAAACTGGCATCAATACCTTAACTATCCTAAAATCGGGCTTGGTGTTGTTAATCTTGACCTGGGTAATCCCGCTATGTTGGGCGATTTGTATGCCGTTTATCCATATCTTAGTTTTAAGTTGTTTCATTATCAGCGCTTTGTCCTCAGTTTGAAAGGTGGGGCCGGGATGAGTTTTCTGACAAAAACATTCAATAATACCGCTACAAATCCGAACGACCTTAACACAGGAAACGCTGCCATAGGTTCAGTTGTAAATGTGTATTTTGCCGGTGGTGCCAACATTATTATACCCATCGAGAAAGGCTTTGCATTGGTTTCCGATTTTCAGTGGAATCATGCATCGAATGGTAGTTTTTATCAACCCAATTCAGGTCTGAATATGATAAATGCTTCTGTCGGGTTGAGTTATACGCCTTTTTATAAGCAT
>JAYRXP010000569.1:0-5738 GCA_041917395.1 Paludibacter sp. | reverse complement strand
CGAACAGTCATTGGACTAAATGCCTGAGTCAATAAAGCATGATTTCCGGTGAAGAATTCATCCAGCGTAATAAAGTTGCCCAACGATTTTCCCATTTTCTGTCCGTTAATGGTAATCATATTGTTGTGCATCCAGTATTTCACGCTATCTTTTCCGAGGCCTGCTTTATTTTGAGCTATTTCGCATTCGTGGTGTGGAAACATCAAATCCATACCTCCTCCGTGAATGTCAAATTCTTCACCCAGATACTTAGTGCCCATTGCCGAACATTCCATGTGCCAACCCGGAAAACCTTCGCTCCAGGGTGCTTTCCAACGCATTATGTGTTCGGGCGAAGCTTTTTTCCAAAGCGCAAAATCCACACTGCGGCGTTTTTCGCTCTGTCCATCCAACTCACGCGTTGTTTCGAGCATGTCGTCGATATTTCGTCCCGAAAGAATTCCGTAATTGTTCGACTGATTGTATTTTTCAACATCAAAATAGACTGAACCTTCGCTTTCGTAAGCAAAACCGGCATCCAGAATTTTTTGAGTAAACTCAATTTGTTCCATAATGTGACCCGAAGCATGTGGCTCAATGCTTGGTGGTAATACATTCAGCGCTTCCATGGCTTTATGGTAGCGATTGACATAATACTGAACCACTTCCATTGGTTCCAATTGGTCGAGACGTGCTTTTTTTGCAATTTTATCTTCGCCACTGTCGGCATCATTTTCAAGATGCCCCACATCGGTAATGTTTCGCACATAACGAACTTTGTAACCTAAATGCTGCAGGTAACGAAATAAAATATCGAACGTAATGGCCGGGCGCGCATGCCCTAAATGTCCATCACCATAAACGGTTGGTCCGCAAACGTACATGCCCACTTTATTATCGTGAATGGGAACGAATTGTTCCTTTTTGCGGCTTAATGTGTTGTAAATATAAAATTTGTGTTCCATAATTCTGTCAAAATAATGTTCCCTGTTCTCCAAGTTTTACCTTTCCTAAATGCTTATATGCTAATTCTGTTACTTCACGTCCTCTTGGGGTACGCTTCATAAATCCTTCTTTTATCAAAAATGGTTCGTAAACCTCTTCTATCGTTCCGGCATCTTCGCCTAAAGCTGTAGCAATAGTTGTTAACCCTACCGGGCCTCCACGAAATTTGTCTATAATGGTATTCAGAATTTTATTATCAATCTCATCCAGCCCGTATTTGTCAATGTTCAGTGCTTCCAACGCGTAACAGGCAATTTCCATGTCAATTTTACCTGTACCTTTTACCTGCGCAAAGTCACGTACGCGGCGAAGCAAGGCGTTGGCAATACGTGGTGTTCCACGGCTGCGGCCACCAATTTCCACTGCTGCATCGTGTTCAATAGGCACATCAAGCAGGCTGGCCGAACGTTTTATAATTCCCGTAATTACCTCAATATCATAATATTCGAAGTGGCAATTGATGCCGAATCGTGCGCGAAGAGGAGCTGTAAGTAATCCACTACGGGTAGTAGCGCCAATGAGCGTAAAAGGGTTCAAATCCAACTGAATAGAGCGCGCACTCGGACCTTTATCTATCATTATATCAATGCGATAGTCCTCCATGGCCGAATATAAATACTCTTCTACAATCGGACTCAGGCGATGAATTTCGTCGATAAAAAGCACATCGTTTGGTTCAAGGCTGGTTAACAATCCTGCCAAATCGCCTGGTTTATCCAAAACGGGTCCGGATGTGATTTTAAAACCGACATTCAGTTCGTTAGCAATAATGTTCGATAGGGTTGTCTTTCCAAGTCCCGGAGGGCCGTGTAGCAACACGTGATCAAGCGATTCGGTGCGCATACGGGCGGCCATGACGAATATTTTCAGATTTTCAACAATTTTATTTTGTCCCTGAAAATCGGAAAAAGTCAATGGTCGCAAAGCGTTCTCGAACTCTTTTTCGCCTTTTTGATTGTTTCGTATATCGAAATTTTCTTCCATTTTTTTATTTTGTCAAACTCCTGAACACTTCTTCCATGCTTCGCTCAACTGTTCTCATAGTCAGTATTTTATTTCCTGATTTTACAGCAAAATCAAATAGTTCTGCTCTGACGTCGGTTGAAGCAAGTACAACATACACATTATTTCCCTTCGCAGTTACCGAATTAATATTTTCAATTCCAGAGATTTCTTCTTCGTTCAAAAATTCCACCTCAAACTGCAAATTATTTTCGTCAAACTGATTGATTTTTGAAATATCCGGATAATCTGCCACTATTTCGCCTTTGTTTATAATCAACACGCGATTGCATATCGCTTTGATTTCCTGCATGATATGTGTGCTCAGAATCACTGTCCGATCTTTCCCTAACTCCCGGATAAGGCTCCTTATTTCTTCCAACTGATTGGGGTCCAGCCCGGTAGTTGGTTCGTCCAGTATCAATACTTTCGGGTTGGGAATCAGGGCCTGAGCCAAACCAACCCGCTGACGATAACCTTTCGAAAGCTGACCAATCTTCTTCTGAAATTCAGGACGCAATCCTACTTTATCTATGAGGTTGTCAACCAGTTTTTCCTTTTCTTTTCCAATCCCGTGTGTTTCAGCCACAAATAAAAGATATTCCTTCACATACATTTCCGGATAAAGCGGATTTTGCTCCGGCAGATAACCAATCAAAGCATTTGTGTGTAATGTGCTTTCACGGACTTCCATGCCACAAACCTTCACAGAGCCTGCCTCGTACGATAGTGCGCCGGCAATAAGCTTCATGGTTGTGGTTTTTCCGGCACCATTTGGTCCCAGAAATCCGACAACCTCGCCTGCTCCGATTTCAAAACTGATATCGTTGAGGACAGTTTGTGAACCGTAGTTTTTCGAAAGATTTGATATGCTGATTGACACTGTTGCTGGTTTGTTATTGTAAATTGCAAAAGTACTAAAACTCAGCCGTTGAATAAAATTATTTAGTAATTTTACAATTTTGAATCACAATCAGAATCGTTTTTTTATCTTTGCGCTGCCTTACAATTTATTAAATACTCAAAATACATTCCATTATTTTAATGAATAAGAATCTGTCGATAGTTCGAAGTAAGTATTTTATTGGTTTTAGTCTGCTTCTTTTTACTTTTTTTGCTTCTGCTCAAAGTGCTTTTCAGGATAAAACAGTTGCTTTTTTTACTTCAATGTGGAAAAATGTTCCACAGGAAAAGGTCTATCTGCACACCGACAAACCATACTACAATGCCGGTGAAGATATTTGGTTCAAAGCCTATGTTGTAAATGCTTCTACTCACTTACCCGATACCAAAAGTAAGTTTGTTTATGTTGAACTGATTAACGCCTTCGATTCGGTTTTGATGCGTGTTAAAATCAGGAAGGATAGTCTTGGATTTTCAGGCTGCCTGAAAATTAACTCTGAAATTGACCCGGGAGAATATGTTCTCAGAGCCTATACTTATTGGATGCAAAATGCAGGTTCCGATTTCTTTTTCAAAAAACAGATTTTAATTGGCAATAGTATTAATGACAGAATCACTGGCTCAATCAGATATGGTAAAGTCTCATCAGGTTTTCAGTCGGTTACGATTCAGTTGCGCGATGCAAATGCGAAACCTGTTGCAGGTAAGGAGGTGAAGCTGTCTTATGTTGGAACAAACAAAATGAATAAACCGGTACTCCTTAAATCGAATCTGCAGGGAGAAATTCTGTGGAAAATATCTGTCGACTCAAGCTCTGTCAATAAAAAGTCTATTGTTCTGTCGATTGATGAGCCGGCGCTGAAATACAGAAAACAGTTCCCGATTGCACCGATTGCCGGCGACTTCGATGTGCAATTCTTTCCCGAGAGTGGTTCGCTTATAAACGATCATGTTCAGACAATTGCTTTCAAGGCCGTAGGAGCCAATGGGCTCTCATTAAACGTTAGTGGTAAAGTTTACGATGCCCAAAACAATGAGGTGACGGATATTTCCACCGTGTATAAAGGTATGGGGAAATTTTCGATTTATACTCAACCCGGAGCGGGCTATTATGCGCTGATTAAAAATGAAAAAGGCTTGGAAAAGAAATTTCTTCTACCTAAAGTTCTGGACAAAGGTGTTGCTCTAAAGTTGGTAGCAAATAAAGGTAAAATTTTTTACGAGATAAATAACCAGCTAAACGATTCATTGAATTCGCTTTATTTGCTGGTGCATTCGCGTGGGGTTGTCTACGCTTTTCAGCACATAAAATATTATAACGGGCAAATATCCGAAGATAATTTGCCTGCCGGAATTACATCGTTTTCGGTTGTCGATTCTCTCGGAAATGTCTTTTGTGAACGTTTATATTTTGTCAAAAACAGGGATGTATACAATATTAATATTAGCAGCGACAAAAAATCCCCCAAAAAGCGCGAGGAAGTTAAGCTTAATTTGAGTATTGCCGATAATTCAGGAGTTCCCGCAAAGGGTGATTTTTCGTTGAGCATTACGGATAATAAATTAGTAGTACAGGATTCAACTTCGGATAATCTGCTTACTAATTTTCTGTTGACATCCGATATTAAGGGTTATATCGAAGGTCCTGCCGGATTTTTCACAGATGATCTGATTGCTTCGCACGAGAAACTCGATTTGCTTATGCTTACACAGGCCTGGCGGCGTTTTGATTTAAGCGAATATTTAATGCGTAAATACAAACGTCCTGACTATTATCTCGAAATTGGTCAGGCTGTGTCAGGAAAAGTGTTGAATATTGCCAATAAACCATCCCGAAATTGCGATATCATTATGTTATCATCCTACAATAAGGCATTTCGAATGGCTTCAACCGACTCCTTGGGGCAATTTCTTATCGAAGGTATCGAATTTCCGGATAGTACTGCAATTATGCTCAAAGCACGTAAAAAGAAAAGCATTACAGATGTGGAAATTATTCCCGATGCAGATGTTTTTCCCAAGGCGAATGTGTTTATCCCTCTCAGAGAGACTGTGGCTGAAAATAAATTGACTGATTACTGGAAAATCTCCAAAGAGAAATACTATACAGAAGGTGGAATGCGTATAATAAACCTCGATGAACTTACGGTAACCGCAAGTGCTAAGGTAATAACCGACGAAAATCCGCTGTATGCAGGTGCCGACGACAAGATTACATCAGAAGAACTCGAAAAATATTCGGGAATGAGTATTTTAAATTACCTTCAAATGATTCCGGGTATTTCAGTAATGGGTGAATCGGTTTCTATTCGCGGCAGTAACGGCAGTCCTTTGTTTCTAATTGATGGCTTCGAAACCGAATCAATTGAAGATATCACCTATTTAACAACAAATGATGTCGGAGAAATCTCAGTATTTAAAGGGCCGAGTGCCGCAATTTTTGGTTCAAGAGGCGGAAATGGTGTAGTTGCAATAACACTAAAGACGGGAGTTACGCAAAAACACAGCACCCCAATAAGCCTTTCTGTGATAAATCCGTTAGGATTTCAGAAACCCGTTGCATTTTATATGCCCAAATATGATGTCGAAGAAGTGAAAAATTCGTCAAAACCAGACCTCAGAACAACAATTCTTTGGGCAGATAAGCTGAAAACAGACGAAAATGGCAAAATTAATATACCGTTTTTTACTGCCGATTCTCCAAATAATTACGATTTTGTTTTAGAAGGTGTAACCGAAAAAGGCCAGTTGATTCATAAAACAGGCACTATTTACCGGGAGTAGACTCCATTCCGAATAATTTTTTCAATTTTTTTTCATCTCTCAACGCTCAATAAATGAGGTAAATG
>JAYRXP010000568.1:0-3127 GCA_041917395.1 Paludibacter sp. | reverse complement strand
AAGCTCCTACCGATGGTTTGAAATTATGGATATATTTAACCGAAGTATTCATTTGGATAAGTGCAATTCCCTTATCGAGAGCCAGCCACAGGTTTTGATCCATATCGAAAAGCATTCCCAGTACCGTGTTGTTTTGCAGTATGTTTTCGGTGTTGAGCGTCCACAGTTTTTTGCCGTATTGGTCAATAGCGGTTACACCGTTTTGAATGGTGCCAAGTACAATAATTCCCTTTTTACTCAAAACGGCACGGTTCACCTCTGCATGTTTCAGTTCAATATCGGCACTGGTTTTAAACGGAGTGAAATTAACACCATCAAACAAAAAGAGTCCATTCGATTTGGTTACAATCAATGCGTGTGTTTTGCTGAATCCGAGCACCGAAATAACAGCGCCAAGCATACTACTGTTTGGAACTGTTACAGCTGCTTTATCCGACAAATTGAATATACTTAATCCATATTGCTCGGTATGGGTATAAATCCGGTTACGGTAATTATTAAAAAACAAAAAGGTAAACGGACAACGAACTCCTTCCGTTTTGTTGTTTTTAAATTCGAAATAGCTTGTAAACGACTGAAATATAATGGAATTATTAATCTCAAGTATGGTCCATATCTCATCGTTTTTCATTTCGTAACCCTGCAACTGACCTGATAGCGAAGTATAGATTAACTGACCTGAATTGTTTTTATCAAAATATCCAAACTCTTCGAATGAGCCTACATAAATGCGATTACCCTTAACCAGAATGGAACGTACCATTTTGTTTTGCGGCATTCGGTGAATCTCCCACGATGAACCATCGAACTGCAGGAGTCCCTGATTATTGCCAAAATACATTATCCCATCGGAGGTTTGCCCGATAGACCAGTTTTGGTTCGATGCGCGGTAATCGTTTTTGCTGAAGTTAGTAACTACCGGCGTAAACTCCTGCGCATGGAGCATACAAAAACAATACAAAAATGCAATTGCAACTTTAGTGACTCTGAGCATAAAATAAAAGGTTAAGACAAAATAAATAACAATGCTATAGCAATCAGATTATCAGCGAGCGCGACACATTTTTCACTCCTTTTACCAGTTTTATTTTCTTAATTATCTGTTCCAGATCTTTATTGTCGCTTACCATTATGGTCAGGTTACCCTGAAAAAGCCCTGCATTGGTATCTACCGAAATAGAGCGCAAGGTCATGTTTTTTTCCTTCGAAATAAGTGATGTAATGTTGGTAACAATGCCAATATCGTCGTGCCCCACAATGCGCAGGGTAATAGGATATTGCGAACCAACCGACTTGCCTGACCATTTGGCTTTTACAATGCGATATGCAAAACGCGAAATCATCTCAGGCGCATTGGGGCAATC
Organism: Paludibacter sp.; assembly: GCA_041917395.1. Taxonomy (GTDB): domain Bacteria; phylum Bacteroidota; class Bacteroidia; order Bacteroidales; family Paludibacteraceae; genus Paludibacter. The sequence continues at coordinate 1,763 of JAYRXP010000568.1, read as the reverse complement.
GGTACGGTGAATTTTGATACCACCTGTTACCGAAACAAAACCAAACACCTCGTCACCATAAATGGGGTTACAGCATTTCGACAGCTTAAAATCAACGTTTTTCAAATCCTGACCGATAACCAATACATCTTCTTTGCTATCGCTTTCGCGCGCATGTTTTTCGGACGTAAATCCCTCGGCACTGCGCATTTCAACCACATCCGGATTTTGTTCTTTTTTATCCAGATCCAGATAGGCGTCGCGCACGGCAAGTACATCCAGCTTTTCGTGCGCAATTTCCTGATAAAAGTCACTTACCGTTTTGAATCCTTTCTTTTTGGCCAGTCGCGAAAGTTTTCCGTCGTCGAGATCAATCTTCCAGTTTTTGAACCGGCGAATAAGCGTTTCCCTTCCTATTTCGGCATCTTTAAATTCTACTTCCTTCAGTGCCTGACGGATTTTATTCTTAGCTTTCGATGTGGTAACTACCTGCAACCACGAAAGATTTGGCTTCTGAGTAGGCGAAGTCAGCACTTCCACCTGATCGCCATTGTTCAGCACATATTTAATGGGCATATTTTTGCCATTCACTTTGGCTCCCACACATTTACAGCCCAGTCCGGAGTGAATGGAAAACGCAAAGTCGAGTGCCGTTGCTCCCTTGGGGAGTTTGTGCAAATCGCCGTTAGGAGTGAACACAAACACTTCCTTATCGTACAGGTTGAGCTTGAATTCGTCCATAAAATCCACTGCGTTCAGCTCCGGATTTTCCAGTATTTCACGAATGTTTTTCAACCATTCGTCCATACCACTTTCACCCTTTATACCCTTGTATTTCCAGTGGGCGGCTAAACCTTTTTCGGCCACTTCGTCCATACGCACGGTGCGAATTTGAACTTCCACCCATTTATTTTGCGGACCAAGCACCGTTGTATGCAAACTTTCATATCCGTTCGATTTTGGAATCGACAGCCAGTCGCGCAACCGCTTGGGATTAGGCTGATACATGTCCGCAACAATAGAATAAGCCTGCCAGCAAACCGCTTTTTCTTTTTCCTGAGGCACATCGAAAATAATACGGATAGCAAACAGGTCGTAAATATTTTCGAAAGGCGTATTTTGTTTCTTTATTTTATTGTAAATAGAATGGATTGACTTGGTGCGTCCTTTAATTTCGAATTCACACCCGAGTTCTTCTAATATTTCTTTTAGCGGAGTAATAAATTCGTGGATGTATTTGTCGCGCGAACGTTTTGTTTCGTTTATTTTTTGAGCAATTTCTTTGTAAATTTCTCTGTTGGTATGCTTTAACGAAAGGTCTTCGAGTTCGGTTTTTATTTTGTACAAACCCATACGATGCGCCAAAGGTGCATACAGAAACGAACTTTCGCGAGCCACCTGCGTACGTGCCTCTTCGGGCTCGCTATCCAGTGTTCGCATGCGGTGCAATTGCGTGGCGATAATAATCAGGATTACACGTACATCTTCAGCAAAAGTAAGCAGAAGTTTTCGAAAATTCTCAGTTTCGAGTGAGGTGTTTCGCTCGTATAGCTCACGCACCCGAATCAAACCCTTGGTTATGGTGTTTATATTGGTCGAAAAAGTTTTTTCGACTTCTGCTACCGTAACCCTGTTTTTCTGTATAAAATCCTGAAACAGCACGCTCAGTACAGCCGATTTTCCCAATCCCACCTCGTTGAGCAGGGCATCGACGATAGCCGTTTTTTGAAACAAAAATGCAGATAGTTGCTCTTCGGACAGGTTATCAGGCTGCATGCATTTTT
>JAYRXP010000567.1:0-3583 GCA_041917395.1 Paludibacter sp. | reverse complement strand
GGCTGCTGTAACCGAATTTATTAATCAGCACAAAGGGAATATTCTTTACTTAGACCAATATGTAAACCGCGAAGATAAAGTTTTCTTTATGCGTGTGGAGTGGGAACTTACGAACTTTCAGATTCCGAAGGAAAAAGTGGAAGAGTATTTCCAGACCCTACTTGCAGTACGTTACGATATGAATTTCCGGTTATATTTTGCTGATACAAAACCACGAATGGCTATTTTTGTGTCGAAAATGTCGCATTGCCTTTACGATTTACTTTCGCGCTACGCTATGGGTGAGTGGCATGTTGATATTCCTGTGATTATTAGTAATCATCCCGATATGGAGCCCGTGGCTAAGCGTTTTGGTATTGAATACCACTGCTTACCCATTACAAAAGAAAATAAAGCCGAACAGGAAGCCAAACAACTGGAGATTCTGCGGAAACACAAAGTGACTTTTTGTGTGTTAGCACGCTACATGCAGGTTATATCGGCCGATTTTATTGAAAATTACCCGAACAGAATCATCAATATCCATCATTCGTTTTTGCCTGCATTTGCCGGAGCAAAACCATATCACGCTGCACACGAACGCGGTGTAAAGATTATTGGTGCTACAAGTCATTATGTAACAAGCGATTTGGATGCGGGACCGATTATCGAACAGGGAGTTACGCATATTTCGCACAAAGACACCGTTGAAGAACTGATACGAAAAGGGCGTGATTTGGAAAAGATTGTTCTTTCGCATGCAGTGGAAAAACACATTGAACGTAAGATTTTGGCATACCAAAATCGAACAATTGTTTTTCAATAAAAATTAAATCTTTATATTTGCAGGTTGTTTTAAAAAAGTTGAGATGTACTTTTTTGAAACAACCTTTTTTGTGTAAAAAATGACAGCTAAAATTAATTTCAGATGGAAGTAACCCGTTTATTCGATTTATTACAAAATTATCTCGAAAAATATCCGAATCAGGATGCAGCTCTGGCGACCAAACGCGATGGAGAGTGGAAAAAATTCAGTATCAACGAATATGTTGAAATGACAAATATAATCAGTTATGGATTGCTTAAACTGGGTATTGGGCCGGGAGATAAAGTTGGATTGGTGAGCGGCAACCGCCCGGAATGGAATATGATTGATTTTGCGGTTATGCAAATCGGAGCTATCTCGGTGCCAATTTATCCTACAATCAGCAAAGAAGACTACCGCTATATTCTGACTCATGCCGAAATGAAGGCAATTTTTGTGGAAGGCAAAGAACTGCTGAATAAGCTTCAGGATATTTTTTCGGAGGTGAAAAGCCTGCAATACATTTATACCTTTGCCAATATACACGAAGATTACAGTTGCCTGAATCAACTTATTGAGCTTGGCAAAGAAAATCCCGCACCCGAAAAGCTACAACAACTTAAATCTGCCATTAAACCCGACGAAATGGCAACTATTATTTATACTTCGGGTACTACAGGAAATCCGAAAGGCGTAATGCTCTCACACAGCAATATTGTGAATCAGGTGAAAAACCTTGCCCCTACACCGGCCGAATGGAGCAAAACCTGTCTGAGTTTTCTACCACTTTGCCATGCCTACGAACGAATGCTGGTTTATTTGTATCAATATCTGGGCATGTCGGTTTATTATGCCGAAAGTCTGGGTACAATTGCCGATAATATAAAGGAAATAAATCCAACCATGATGTCGGCCGTTCCGCGACTGCTCGAAAAGATTTATGACAAGTTATTTTTGTCAGGGAAAAAGCTTCCATTTGCGCAAAAAGCGATTTATTACTGGGCATTTAACCTGGCTACACATTATCAGCTCGAAGGCCTGAGTCCGTATTTTAAACTAAAACTCCGCATTGCCGACAAACTTATTTATTCCAAATGGCGGGCTGCTATTGGCGGTAACTTTGATATTGTGGTGTCGGGAGGATCGGCCATTCAGCCACACATCGCTTCGTTTTTCTCGGCTATCGGCATGCCGGTGTTCGAAGGGTACGGCCTGAGCGAAACTTCGCCTGTGATAGCTGTAAGTCAGCGTGGTAAAAACGGACGGAAATTCGGAACTGTTGGCTTGCCATTGCCTGGTGTTGAAGTAAAAATTGGTGAGCGCGATGAAATTATTTGCCGTGGACACAACGTGATGCTCGGTTATTACAAAGATCCGGAACTCACAGCACAGGTTATTGACAAAGATGGTTGGTTTCACACAGGCGACACAGGTAAATTCACAAAACAGGGACAATTAATAATTACAGGTCGCCTGAAAAGTATTTTTAAAACTTCGTTTGGAAAATATGTTAATCCACAATTGATTGAGTCGAAGTTTACAGAATCGCCGCTTATTGAAAATATGATTGTTCTGGGCGAAAATAAGAAATTTGCAGCGGCTCTTATCTCACCCGATTTTGTTTATCTGAAATCGTGGTGCGGCAAACATAAAATTCCTTATACAACAAATGCCGAAATGATTACGCATCCGGTTGTGGTAAAGCGTTATCACGAAGAAGTAAAAAAATACAATCATCATTTTGGCGATTACGAGCAGGTGAAACGCTATCAGTTAGTGCCCGATGAATGGACACAACCAAGTGGCTTCCTCTCTCCTACCCTAAAGATTAAACGTAATGTGATAGAAGCGCATTATGCCGAACAAATTGAAAAACTGTTCGCTTAAGCAAAAAATCCTGAAAACCAATTGATTTTCAGGATTTTTTTATTGCAGGAGTTTGTTGTTTATTTAGCAACCCGCTCAAGCCATTTTACCATGGCCAGCATTACAAGCATTGAGGCTACGCAAACGGTTACAAATACAGTCCACGTTACTGATATAGAGATGTTTTCATACATCATAGCGCCCAGTACCAACGAGAAGTTACCAACAGCAGTAGCCGTCAGCCAACCGCCCTGCATTAACCCCTGCATGTGAGCCGGAGCTACTTTCGATACAAACGACAAGCCGAGAGGCGAAATGAATAATTCAGCTACTGTGAGAATAAAATAAACCGAGAAAAGCAACCAGGGCGTTACGCGTTGTGCTTCGGGCAATCCGCCTTCGGCTACGGTGTCTTTCAGCATAGGTAAGCCTACCGATCCAACAGCCATAATAAGGAATGCAAAGGCAGCAATCCCCATACCAATGGCAATTTTTTTAGGTGTTGAAGGTTCTTTGCCTTTTTTAGCCATTGCTCCGAAAATTGCAATTACCAACGGAGTAAGAAATACAACCAAAAATGGATTAATGGATTGGAAAATTTCCACCGAATTGAAAATTCCTCCTAAATGTGTATAATCCTTGGCAAACATAGTAAGCGTCAGGCCATTTTGATGGAAAGAGAACCAAAAGAAAATAACCACGCCAAACACTGCTAAAAGAGCATAAATGCGCTGTTTAATTTCTTTAGCATCCTGTTTAATTTCTTCTTTCGATAGATTGTTCGCAGTGCTAACTGTTTTCGATTTCGGATTTGGAAGAATACGTTTTGTCAGTAAAAATATAGCCAGCGAAATACTCATTGCAACCACAGCTGTCAAAAAAGCATAGTGAAATCCGGTGTTAAATGCTTCGAGATAGCTGGTTGAAAATGCT
>JAYRXP010000566.1:0-4529 GCA_041917395.1 Paludibacter sp. | reverse complement strand
TGAATAGTACACCACATAATAATACGTGTCCATTGCAACAGGTTTGCCGTTGTGCGTTCCGTCCCAACCTTCGGTTCCTTCGTAAATCACAATTCCGTTCGAATTAAATATCTGTATTTTAGCCCCTTTCAGAAAACGGTCGTTAGCACCATCACTGTTGGGAGTAAATGTATTTGGTATCGATTCCATAATCAGCCACACTGTTTTTTCGGCTGTTTCCACACATCCATAAGGATTTACCACGTTCAGTTTCACCTTTACAGTTACCGGACTGTTGATATCATACGTATGATTTACGTAATTGCCCTCGTCATTTCCGGCATCGCCAAACTCCCATTTGTAGCTTGTCTGATTCACATCCTCGCTCCAAACCTTTAGTGTAGGATCGTTGAGTGTCAGCACATTTTTATCCGTAAAAATGGAATAGTTCTGATAATCGTAATATTTAGCTGTAAATGCGAGAGTCGACGAACAGCCGTTTGCAGAAATACCCATAACGGTATAATTACCCTCTTTCTTAATCACCTTGCGGTTTCCACGTGTTCCGTCGTTCCAGATGTAGGTTTCGGCACCCGACACAATAAGCTCAACCGAATCGTTTTTACAGAAACGCGGTTCACGATCGAGCTTGAGCTGCGGCAGCGCTTCTACTGTCATGGTGGTTTCAAAATTGAGAACTGCCTCCGTACTTTTAATTTTTAATTTCACAGCATAGTCACCCGAATGCAGAAATATATGTGTCGGCGATTTAATGTTTGAAGTGGTTCCATCGCCAAAATTCCATTCGTATTCAATATTTGTGAATGCAGAAGGCGGTGTTTGTATATCAAATTTATAAACCTGTCCGTTACAGTCCACAACCTGTGTTATAATGTTGCTCTCCGGTATATTGGTTTTAAAATAATAAACAGCACTGCATCCCAAAACATCGGTTACTTCTAACGAAACTGTTTGATTTGTTCCAATTTCAACAATAGCATTGTTAGCCGGATTCACAGTACCTGACGACCATTTGTAGCTGTATGGCGACATGCCTCCACTCACACCTGCTGTACATATTTCCGTGTATTTCCCGGTAGTGCTGCTGTACGAAATCTTTGTGCCGACTTCTATTTTAAGCGGCTCATGACGCAACAATTCGAACGATTCCGTAACAGAACAACCATTGGAATCGGTAACCGTTACAAAATAGGTTCCCGGCAAAAGATTACTGATCGTTTTAGTGGTTTCGCCATTCGACCAAAGGTAACTGTAAGGACTTTTACCTCCCACCACATTAATGTCGATAGCTCCACTATTGGGTGCTTCGCAACCAAATGAATTTTTGACTTTCGATGATACAACCAGTTTTGCCGGTTCGCTTATTACAAATGTATTGGTGATTACACAGGGGCCTCCATCGCTTACCTCGACAGCATATACGCCCGGAGAGAGATTATTCCGCTCGTTGCCTGCCTTCGATCCATCCAACCATTTCACCTTTATGCCGGTACGGTTACTCTTTATAGCAAGTTTTATACTGCCATCGTTTGCTCCGTTGCAGCTTATCTGTTTCACCGTCGGATAAACGGTAAACGGCGACACGTCTTCCAGTTTAAGTTCTATTGTTTTGACACACAGATTAGCATCCGTTACTTTTATGGTATAAACTCCGGCCGAAAGGTTGGTTTGATAAACACCTGTAGCATAATTGCTCCACTCAACCTCGTAAGGAGCCTTACCACCGGTTACATCCAAAGCTACAGCTGCATCGTTTTTGCCAAAACAGGTTGCAGGTGTGATATAAGGAACAATCTTAATTTCAGCAGGTTGTGAGATATTCACGTTCATTGTAGCACTACAACCAACACTATCGGTAACAATAAGCTTATATTCCCCACTAACAAGGTTACTAAGATCTTTGCTGTTACTTTTAAAATTACCCGGGCCAATCCAGCTGAAATCATATCCAACTGCCGAAAGTCTCATTCTGACTCCTCCTTTTACATCCACCCTGATACTACCATTTTCGCCACCGTAACAGGTGTTATTCAGTTGTTCGGTTACATTAATTGCGATAGGTTCAAAATCGCTTATGTTATATTTTTGCGAAACAGCAGTACATCCGTTTTCGTCGGTGACTGTAAGCTGATAATCGCCACTGGCGAGGCCGGATAAATCCTCCGTAGTGGCAAAAACCACATTATTTTTTCTCCATTCAAATGTATATTTTCCTTTTCCACCCGTTACAACAACATCGATTGCTGCACCACTCTGTCCGCTACAGTTAGTTTCGGTAAACTTAGCGGTAACAATATTAAGCAACTCCGGCTGTTCTATAATGTATTTGTTTACTATTTCGACACCGGACGAATCGCGAACGGTAAGCACATACTCTCCCGGGAACAGATTGGTTAACCGCATATTTGACGAGCGAAAGCCATTAGGCCCTGTCCAGCTCAGGATGTAGGGAACATCTGATTTAAAACGGATTCCACCACTTACCGCAGCTTCTAACTGTCCGTTATGATCATCGTGACACGAAATGTCCTGTTTTTTCACACTTATGCGCAATGCCGGAAGCACAATCACATTGAGATAGAATCCGGCTCCCTGACAGCCATTTATTTCCGGCGTAACGAGGTATAATGCACCGGCAATTGTATCCGAATTATTTTCAATAACATCCGAAATAACACGTTGAGGTTCAGTTTGTACTGTCATCCCCGATAATGGCGAGTTTTGATTCGCATTTGGCAATGCCCAGGTATATTTTGTATCAGCCGGTAAATAATCATTTCCCCTTGGAACAGGAACAAAATCAAAACGCTGTCCGCTAACCACTTCAAGAGTTTGATTACTTACAACAGGAAACTGAGTAACATTTATCACTGCGACATCTGAAATCAACACGGCGCAACCTTCGGTTCCGAAGTTTAACTGACAATAATAATAAAAAGTGCCGGCATCGGTTGTTGGTATGCTGTATGTTTTCTCAGTTGCCTGCGCTATCGGCATCCCACCCATCGTCGACTTAACCTTATTCACATACCACTGATAATTAACCTGTTTACTTCCGCCTGAAAATTCGACAGACAAAACCGGTGAAGATTCAGATTTACAAACCGACAGCGACAACGGTTGCTTCGAAATTACCGGAGTTTCGAACACTTCCACGCTGAATTTAGTACTGATGGCTCTGCATCCGAGATTAGATTGCGAAACTTCGCAATAGTAGAAATAAACACCGGCTGTCGAACTTTCGGGAACAAATACGGCATTTGTGGCACCTGTTATTTTTGTCCATTCCGATTTTGTTGTGTCGTTGGTAACATACCATTGATATAAAAACTCACCAATACCGCCCTGAGCCTGTACTTCGAGAGGTTTCAGCGCTGTATTCTTACATACCGACTGCACCAGATTTTGCTGTAATATTATTTCAGGGTCATCCACTACAGTCACACGAGCAGTTTCACTTATCGCAACACCACAGTTGCTGGCATTGAGGGTTATTACGCAGTAAAAATAATAATCGCCTTTTTCTGTAAATGCTTCCGGTTTATAAATCAAAGTGTTGGCACCTGTTACAGGCTGTCCACCCAAATTACTATCGACCGTATTTTTGAACCACTGTACTTTTTGTGTTCCCGAGTTTCCGGTACAAACCACCGACAGAGGAACTATTTCGGCACCTTTACAAACCACCTGATTGCGGACCGGTTGTGTTGTTATAATCGGATTATCTACCACTTCGTAGGCAATTGAATCCGGAACGGTCAGTTTGCAACCGGAAGGATTGGCATCGCTTAACGAATAGATTTTCAGATATTTTTTACCGGTAACAGTTGTTGCCACATTCAAAAAAATTGTGTCATTACCTGGCTGTGTAGTCTGTTCCTGTATCTCACCGTTATCAATGCTGTATCTGATAAAATAAGGCGAAATGCCGTTTTTCAATACAAGTTTCAGACGTGCATCAGCATTACCAAAGCAAAACTCGCTGCTTCCATCGACGTATGCTTTCAGAGCCGGTTTAACATATACTTTGTAGGTAAAAGGAGTACCCGCACAGGTTCCGTTTGACGGTGAAATGGTGAATTCAACAACTCCCACCGAATCTGATAAATTCGTAACAGTTTCCGGATTTATTACACTACCTGCTCCAGCCAAAACAGAAGAGCTCAGATTTGTTGACTGTCGCACGGTCCAGCTATATGCAGCATTACCCAGACTTATCGGATTAAACAAACTGCCACTACAAATCGTCTGACTATTTTCCGACAGATTTAGCTCAGGTATTTCGTTTATTATCAACGACATTGTATCCGAGACTTCCTTCTGACAGCCGCCTTCGATGGTAACCACAACAGAATATTTTTTAGCTGACCGGAATTCTACAACCGGAAATGTTGAAATTGAACTTGTGGATTTTGCGAATGTATAATCGTCCGGATTTACGTTTTCTCCCGAAATGCTCCAGTTATAACGGGTAATTTTTCCGTAATTTGAGTTGTACACAGGCTTAATCCCAACTTCCGACAAGTCGA
>JAYRXP010000565.1:0-6277 GCA_041917395.1 Paludibacter sp. | reverse complement strand
CGGTAAAAAACATCTGATATACATTCTGATGCGTATATATCATTATTTGACTGACAAGACAACTCATTTCGAATTGTTATCTTCGTATATCGCTTGGTGATTTTTCAAAATATTTTTTGAATACGGTACTAAAGTATTTTGAATCGTTGAATCCACACATAAACGCGATGTCTGAAATAGGATATTGATTCATTTTAAGCAACTCCATCGACTTTTCAAGCCGTATAATTCGTATCAAGTCGCTGGGAGCCTCACCCGAAAGATGTTTTATTTTTGAATACAAAAGCGATTGACTTACAGCCATTTCACGTGCCAAAACATCCTTATTAAAATTATAGTCTGACAGATTTTCTCTGATAATACGCATTGCTTTCTCAATAAACTCTCTATCCCTTTCGTTCGGTATCTCCGACCTCATATCGGCGATTTCAATGTGTGCTAACTTATTTAAAAAACGTTTACGCACAAGTTCTCTGTTTTTGAGTATTGACTGAATCTTTGCAATTAGCAAATCAATATCAAAAGGTTTGGTTATGTAGTCATCAACGCCGATTTCTATTCCCTGTAATATCTGATCTTTTTGTGTTAGCGCCGAAAGCAGAATGACAGGTATATGCGATGTCTCAAATGTGTTTTTTATTCTACCTGAAAAAGTAAGTCCATCCATTTCGGGCATTTGCACATCCGAGATAATTAAATCAGGAATAAAGCCTGTAATAACATCAAAGGCCTCGCGTCCATTTGCTGCCGATTTTATAATAAAAATCTCGCCCAGGATTGTCTCTAAAAAGTTTCTTAAATCGTTATTATCCTCTACTAACAGAATCTTGACCTTCGTATCGGGTTCATCATTTTCAGTTGAGAAAGTAGCTGCCTGAGTTTGTGTAATTGCAGCAGATACTTTGGGAACTGTCGCTTTGTCCGAAAACAACACATCGTTGTCATAATGAGACCTACCTGATTTAAATAATAATGTAAATGTAGTACCAACTCCCTGCTTACTCTCAAAATTTATGCGACCGTTATGAAGTAACACATAGTTTTTGGTAAGCAAAAGCCCAACACCAGATCCCGATATGTTTGAGTTTATGGCATTTTCGCCCCGATAAAAATGTTTAAAGAGTTTAGCCTGATCTTTCTCTGCTATCCCGATACCGTTATCTTTCACAATCAATGTCCATGAGTCGCCTTTTTGTCCAATATGAACTTCTATTTTGCCCCGGATTATTGTGTACTTAATCGCATTCGAAATAAGATTGTCCACAATTCTTTCAAATTTCTCAATATCCAACCACACCGTTAATTCGGCAACTTCATGTGTAAATATTATTGTTATTTCCTGTTTGAGAGCTAATAGCGAAAACACATCTATTTTCGACTTCATAAATGAAACAACATCGAATGAAGTAATAACCAATTGGCTTTTGTGCAAATCGGATTTTTGGAAATCCATAAGTTGATTCACAATTGTGTTTAGACGCTCCACATTTGAAACAGCCAGATTAATAAAGTATCTTTCTTTATCTACTAAGGTTGTAGACTTTTTTAGTTCATTAAGCGGAGCTGTTATCAAAGAGAGCGGAGTTTTAATATCATGGGCAGTTTTCGTGAAAAAATCAATCTTTTCATCGGAGTACTGTTGAATTTGTTTTTTATTGTAAAACAAATAAATAGTTCTTACGATAAAAATAAACAGCAGGAAGAACAAAAACCTGGCCCAGTAAGTTTCCCAAAATGGCGGTGAAACAACTATATCGATCTGTTTTTCGACAATTTCGTTTCTGTCCGACCGATTGATGGCTCTTAGAACAAAAGTATATTTACCTGGCTGCACGTTGGTATAACTTGCCAAAGTGTTATTTGTCGACGTATTCCAATCGTTGTCAAGACCTATCAACTTCCATTGATAATAAACCTGTTTACTGCTTTGCAAATCAATAGTACCAAAACTGAATGAAAAAGAATGTTGTGAGTATTTTAAATTTATCTCTTTGGTTACATCGATGTCTTCTTTTAATGGCGAATTCTGCTCATTGGCAACCACGGTCTGGTTAAAAATCCGAAACTCGTCAATATATAATCTGATTTTTTCAATATTCGAAAAATGATAGCGGGAATTAAACTTTGTAACTCCGTTGTTCGTCCCGAAAAGCAATTCTTTATTTCGGGTTATACACATCGAATGACGACAAAAACTATTGTCGGAGATTCCATCCTTGGTTGAGTACGATACAATTTTGGATGTTTCCGGATTAATGCTGAAAAGCCCGTTATTTGTTCCACCCCACAACAAACTATCCTTGTCGTACAGCAACGAAACTACAAAATCGGACGGCAGACCATCTTTTACGGTGTATCTTTTTGCCTTATTTTGCACATAATCCCAACAGAACAATCCTTCACCCTCGGAGCCAAACCAAACCTGATTCTTTGATGAGATTTTCGAAACCGTATTAAACATCAAATGTGTTCCTTTTTTTATTTCACTGCTCGAAAACAAAATCTCCTTGATGGCAAATGTTCTGGTATTAATTAAAAATGCGCCATTGCTTGAAGCTACCAAAACCGTTGTGGAGTCTTTGTTCTCCATCGCATTAACATCGGTTATATTGACATAATTATATCTTTTAGTTTCAGGTTTATAGCAAGACAACTCACCAAAACAACCGCCCGTCCAAAGACTCCCTGATTGATCGAAAAGAATTGACATTATAAAGTTCGTTCCCTTTCCAATTTTGGGATTTTGAGGGTATATATGTCCCGATATGCCATGCGATTTATTAATGACAGTAATACCCTGCGAATATGAACCTGCGAGGATATTTCCTGATTTATCTCCGGCAAGCGACAAATAAAAGTTATCTTTTATATCCGAAAAATACTTCCACTTGTTATTTTTTCGGTTCATGTAATTTACTCCATTATATGTTGCAAACCAAAGGCCACCATCTTTGTCTTCAAATATTGAGCGTACAACATTGTTACTTAGCGAATTCGTATTATTCCGTTCCTGTCGGAGAACTTCAAAATGTTTGGTTTTTGTTTTAATTATATTTAATCCACCTGTAAACGAAACTGCGAACAAGGTTCTCTGATTATCTATGAAAACATCGTAAATACCATTACCCCTTATAGTATTTGCGGCATTTACATTTTCCTGTATTTTATTTTTTAATGTAAAATCAAATTTGTTTACAAACAAAATTCCACTACCATCTGTGGTCAAGCAGACCAAATCTTTATTATAAGGTCGTATTCTCCACACAGGAACATTTGGAAGGTTTTTTATTTTTGATTTTAAATCAATTAGCTGACCAGTAGTAACACTATAGCAATATACACCAGCACTGACAGTTCCAATCCATATGCTATTGGATTGAGAATCAAAATAGAGCGATACGATATTTTGAGTTCGCTTTTTCATACCGGTATTTTGAATCACTAATGCCTTTGTCTTTCGTCCTGTTTTAATCTCAAACCTATATATATTATTGTTATCAGCCAGCAAAAAGAAGTTTTCTTTATAAGGAACGACTACGGAATATTCTTCAGACATTTTTATTGTAAAATGATTATTTTCACAACATAAAAGTCCCGATTTACTTCCCAACCATAGTCTGTTATTTGAGTCGAATGCGGCAGTAAATATAGCTGTTGGAAGCTTTTTAATTAATACAAATCTATTTGAAGTATATGAGAATTTAAATATATATCCATGATAAGTAAATGCCCAGAGATTTTGCTGATTATCAACTATAAGTTTAATGTGAGAATTTGCCAACAATTTACATGGCAACATATAGTTAACAACCCTTCCTCCATCAAATCTATCAATTCCCTGCTTGGTCGATACCCAAATAAAACCTTTTCTGTCCTGAGTAACTGAGTATGCCTGATTATTACTTAACCCACTCTCTGTTCCTACATTACGAATATCCTGAGCAATTACGACTCTGGTAATTCCTGTTAATAATAGAATAACAAGCAATTTTATTTTAATGCCTTTCTGAAACATAATATAGACTATCGGTTATTTATCTGGAAAGAATGCTTAAAATCAGATCCGGAGTATTTTTATTAATCCATCATCTGTCCTGAATTATCGCTCATTTGTATCATACGGTCGTATTCAGCAGGCGAGAGGTCCATAAAATAGAAATGGTGCGGATTCATTATTTGTCCGCGCAAATGCACTTCGTAGTGTAAATGAGGCCCTGTTGATTTACCTGTATTTCCCACATCGCCGATCACTTCTCCACGTTTCACACGTTGACCTTTGCGAACTTTGATGCGGCTCATGTGTCCGTAAAGCGTCAGATAACCAAAACCGTGATTAATTTGCACACAGTTTCCGTAACCCTGCTCCCACCCGGCGGCAACCACCGTTCCGTTGCCGGTAGCAAAAATATCGGTGCCAATGGCAGCAGCAAAGTCCATACCGGCATGAAACCTGCGGGTACGGTAAACAGGGTCGATGCGCCAGCCATAACCGGAAGCCATTTTTTTCAAGTCCTTATTCATAACAGGCTGAATAGCAGGAATACATTCGAGCATTTCTTCCTTACTTTTGGCTAATTTCACCAGATCATCATACGAGCGGGACTGAATATAGATTTGTTTGCGGATTTCATCCATTTTTTTTGTCGTGGTAGCAACTATTTCCGAGTTGGTCATATCAAGCAACTGCTCGTAATATTCGGTATTTGCAATGGTTGCTTTACGCACTTCGTAAGGTATTGGTTCCGCCTGAAATATAACACGATACAGATTATCATCACGCTGTTGCATGTCGGTCATCACTTCCTGCGCTTCGTCGAGCTGCCGTTGTAGAATCTTATATTGTGCCTGCATACGGCTTTTTTCCAAACCGAGCTGCTTTTCCTCGGGCGAGTCGAAAGTGGATACGAATATAAAAAAGAACAAAGCTCCCAACGAAACACCCGAAAACAGATGAATGACAACCTGCTTCATTTTAGCAGCAAGTGACTGAATGATTGGCTCATAATTCAGTGTTTCGGGATTAAAGTGGAACTTTATTTTTTTTGCCATTTAAAAATTATCCGTGTGTTTTTATGCAAAATAGAGCATATTTATTCAGAAACAGAATAAATATGCCTTTTTTAGTTTTATTTATAATGCAAAACTAAACTTTTTACAGAGGTTTTGATGCAAAAGTAATAAATTTGAAGTACTTTTGCAGTCCTAATTTGATAATATTAACCCAATTAATAGTTAATTGCCCTACGGGCGTTATTAATTGTTATTGGCTTCGCGTTATTAATGGTTATTAAACAGTTATTTGCCCTACGGGCGTTATTAAAAAAATAACTGCGAAGCAAAATAACAGCGAAGCTAAGTAACATACGAAGTATAAGTAACGCGCGAAGCGCAAACAACAATGTATATAAAAATGACTTCACAGGAAATTCGTCAATCTTTTCTCGATTTTTTTGCATCGAAAGACCACAAAATTGTACCTTCAGCACCTATGGTAATCAAAGATGATCCTACTTTGATGTTTACCAATGCCGGAATGAATCAGTTCAAAAATATTATTCTGGGCAATGACCCGATTAAATATTCGCGTGTTGCCGATTCGCAAAAATGTTTGCGCGTAAGCGGTAAGCATAACGACCTCGAAGAAGTTGGTCACGATACCTATCACCACACCATGTTCGAAATGTTGGGTAACTGGTCGTTTGGCGATTATTTCAAAAAAGAAGCCATCGAATGGGCGTGGGAATACCTAACTGAAGTATTGAAACTGGACAAAGACCGTTTGTATGCCACTGTGTTCGAAGGTTCGCCTGCCGAAGGCCTTGGTCGCGACGACGAAGCTGCTGCTATCTGGGCGCAATTTCTGCCTGCCGACCGCATTATTAACGGTAATAAAAAAGACAATTTCTGGGAAATGGGCGATACCGGTCCGTGTGGTCCGTGTTCCGAAATTCATATCGATATTCGTCCCGATAGCGAACGCGCGAAAGTAGATGGTTTGACGCTCGTAAACGAAAGCCACCCTCAGGTAATCGAAATCTGGAACAATGTATTTATGCAGTTCAACCGCAAAGCCGATGGTTCACTCGAAGGACTTCCTGCCAAAGTAATTGACACGGGTATGGGCTTCGAACGTTTGTGTATGGCTGTGCAGGGTAAACTCTCGAACTACGATACCGATGTGTTTACGCCAATTATTGCCGAAATTGGTCGTGTGTGCGGAGCTGAATATGGCAAAAACGAAAAAACGGATATCTCCATGCGCGTTATTGCCGACCAT
>JAYRXP010000564.1:0-4643 GCA_041917395.1 Paludibacter sp. | reverse complement strand
GGCATTGAGTTTGCCATCCATGAAATCTTTCGATATTGCTCCACCTGCAATGTATCCGAACAGATTGGTTGTTTGGAGTGCTGTACCCGTTAATGTCAGCGAGGCGTCAATTCCGGGTATTCTCGGCACCGAAAGGTAACTCGTTGCGTACATTGACTCGTGCGAGTAGGGCGTATTTATTCGATAACCCGCAGTTCCGCCCCATGTCAGAAATTTGAACGGGCGATAGTTGAACCGAAACCGCAAGCCCTGACGCATTTCTTTTTCGAGCAAACTGTCGATACGGCTTTTGTACGTTTCGTAATAATAAACATTGCGTCGGGCATCGAACGATAATGCCAGCGACAGATTCTGAACCGGACGGTAATTTAAAGATAAATAGATACATGTGAGGTCAAAATCATTTATCTCTACATTGTTTTCGATAGCGTATAAATCAATTTCGGCAGAGCCGAAGAAATCAATATTTTTAAAAAGTGAATTGGTGTGCTGAATATAAAGGTAGCGACGGTCCGTTTTCGAATGATTGGTTTGATTAAAAAAAGCTACCGACGATTGCACAATGCCGTTCTTTTTTTCGGTTTGATGACTAACAAAAGCCCCGTATTGAAACAGGGTAGGATCGAAGCCATAATTCAGATCATTGGGCCGTGTTCCGGCCAGGGCCCCCACGGTTAGTTTCCTGAATGTTTTTTCGAATTGCAAACCGTCCACTGCACCAATATTAGCCGTGTTTACATTTATCTTCCGTCCCAGCGAAATAGATGCTTTTTTGTCGAAATCGTAATTCAAAGCAAGATTATACACCCTTAAATCCCTGAATTTCTCGGCCGGATTATTCAGCGTGTGTGTGTACGACATGTAATTTTCGAACGAAAGTCCTGTGTTTGCAATGTGTTGTGCATTCAACGATAAATTGTAACGGAGCCGGTAGTTTGGCGTGGAAATACTGAGCGGATTAGATGAAAAATTGTTGTACGAGGAAACCGAGAACCGGCCATAAAACCGCGCTTCATCCGTTTTTGTCGAATCATTCGCTTTTTTTGTTGCAATTGCCAGGTCATTTACCGATAGCGGTTCATCTGATTTTTCAGCTTTTACTTCGAGCGGTACTTCAGTTCGTTTTTTGGCAAAAAGCGGCGTGTTTAGGGCGATTTTTTTTTCGTTAACAGGGCTGCAGATACACGAAATAGATGATAGATTATTAACGCGTAGGGCGGGCTCTGTTTTATTCTCCTTCAAAGTGTATAAAGTATCGCCTATTTGTATGCCCGAAGTGTTTACAAATTGCACGTAAATATTTTGCGAACTGATAAATGAAACACTTCCACGCAACATTGTGTCGGTATCCTGTGCAAAGAGACCAATCTGAATGCTTAAAAATATCAGTATAATTTTGAATTTCATTTTTGTGTATTTTGCCCCTAATCCGTCAGCTGACGGAGGAAAAGTGAAAGATTTTTAGTGTTTGTATTTAAGGCAATCTGCCAGAGCTAAAATTGTGACATTTTCTACAGTTTGCCACATAAGCTGCATCGTTGTTATGACAGTCAGTACATTTATCCCATTCTCCTTTGTGTTGTCCTGAATAGATTTTTCCCCATGCATCATGTTGTTTGAAACTTACTGAATTCCATGATTTTGAGTTATGACATTCGTTACAACTGAATTTGGCAAATTTAGTGGAATGAACCGGCATAGCAACTGTTGCAATTGTTTTTTTACTGCTGTGGCATGAGTAACAATCGGTTGAAAGGCGTTTGCGATAATCACCACCACGATGACAATCGGTACAACTGATGTTATGGCCTCCTGTAAGCGGTAAATAGCTGTGATCAAAACCTTTACCAATGCTGTTCCAGTTCATGCCGGCCATGGTGTGGCAGCGTGCACAGTCGGTATCAAATCCCAATGCTTTGTGATCGAATGGCTTACCTGCAGTAGCAAAGTATTTTTCTTTATGACAGGAAAAACAATCGGTTCGGATATTATCGAAACGCAATTTGGATGCTGAAGTGTGGCAACTGTTACAATCGGCAGTGGCGTGAGCTCCTTTCAGTGGGAAGCCAGCCTGCTGATGTAAAGTTCTGGTGTTTGGAATAATCCACGATCCGGTGGTATGGCAGCGTTCACAATCGCGGCCGGTTGTTCCCTGATGCACATCGTTGTGGCAGGAGTTACAATCCGTTTTGGTCTCTTCGAATTTCAGTGTGGTATGACAGTGCCGGCAACTGATAGCACGATGCTGTCCGGTCAACGGAAATTTTGTTTTATTGTGGTTAAACCCGTTTTCCTTTATTTTATTCCAGTTATCGGTTGTGTGGCAGGTGGCACATTCCATGGTCATTTTACTTCCATGAGGCGATGTTTTTGCAAACACATGTGTAATTGCCACACAAAATAACAGGATAAATATGAGTCTGTATATTTTCTGCATTTTAATTTTCAACAATTTTATTAAAACTACTCCAACCGGTTGCATTGGCATAACCCGTTTTTGAACCAACCGGCACATACAATGTGCAATAACTCTTGTTGACTCCCGAAAATGCTGATAATGTTTCGGTTAAGTCGATTGGCGTTGTTGGCCTTGCATAAATTCGTGTAAGCGACGAGCAGTTCGAAAATGCATACTGACCAATGTAAAACACTGCTTCGGGAATGTTTATTTCGGTAAGTGCTCTGCATTCGCTGAATGCATAATCTTCAATGATATAGGCCGTTGCAGGTAGTGTAACTTTGCTCACGGCGCCACAGTTAGCAAACGAATAGGGCGCTATGTCTCCGACCGCCTCGGGCATTGTGTAAGTTCCGGATTTGGAAGTTGGAAACCGAACGATTGTCGACTTATCAGCATTGAACAATACGCCATCCTGTGCTGAATAATCTGTACTTTCGGCATTCACTGTAAAGTTGCCACCGCAATTTATAAATGTTGTATTTCCAATCGAATTTACTGTTTTTGAAATAGAAATGGAATTTATTTTTTCGCAATAGGCAAAGGCCCAGGGTTTAAGAACAAAAACCGAATCGGGAATAACCAAGGCGCCTGATAAATTGCTACAGGCCTGAAATGCCGATTCGCCTATATATTTCACAGATGATAAGTTGAGTGCAGTCAGATTTTCACAAAAAGCAAATGCATTTTTGCCTATGGTATCGCGAACCGAAGCAGGCAACATAAGTGCGCCGCTTAATCCGGTGCTGTTAAAGGCGTAGTCGCGTATTGATTTAAGCGATTTGGGGAAAATAACGGTTGTCAGACTTTTTTTACCCTGCGACGTTGCCGGATTGTAAAATGCAAATTCAGGAATGGCGTCGGCACTATAACGGTAAACTCTTGAACCTCCGGTTCCTTCGTAGCCATTGTAAGCAGCAATCGTGGCGTTACTCAAATCCAGTATGGCAAGGCTTGTCATTTCATCGCGCATGGTCTGAAAATCACGACTATCAATAGTGTCGTTGATTACCAAATGTTTCACAGAGCCTAATCCGATTAGAAAAGCACGCTCAAGACCTCCGGCACGTATATCGCTCACGGTGGTTATACCGTTTGCTGTTTTTACTTTTGCGTGAAAAATACTGTCGTCGTCACAGGCGGCAAAAGTTGCGAAACACAATATAATAAAAATCAGATATCTAAATAGGTTTCTCATTCATTTTTATAATTGTTTGGCTAAAGCCCAAATTATCTATTCAACTGTCAGGAATGGGCTAAAGCCCAATCTAATTTATAATTATGTCATTCAAAAACTTTACGAACTTTACAAACTCTATAACTTTACAAACTAACTACGAATGACATCGTTTACAATCAATATTATCAAACTTATACTCAATGTAACGTCCTTTTTCGTTCATCACGGGTTTATGACATTCTTCACATTTTACACCCACATGTTTTCCATCAATTTTAAAACGGCTGGTATTGTGGTCGAATTTTGAGTTTTCCCAACGATCGAAGCCGTGACAGCGCGTACAGTCTGTTTTTCCATTTACAGCAAATTGTCCTGCGTGCGAGTCGGTATGGCATTCGGAGCATTCTTTCGATTTTCCTTTGAATTCCTGAAGCCGTCTTCCATCAGCATCTTTTCGGTAATGACACTCAGCACAGGCGGTTTTGGCATGTTCTCCTTCGAGTTTAAAGCCGGTACGGTTATGATCAAAGTTTTTAATTTCCTTCCAGCTTTTGGTTGTGTGGCACACCGTACAACTTTCGGTGGGGTCGTATTTTTCGTCCATAAAGCCCTTGTGCTCGCTTTTATGACAATCCACACAGCGGCTTCCCATATTTCGGAACGACCAGTCTTTCTTCGGGTCTTTTTTATGACAAACCGTACACGAAGTGGCGAGATGCGCGCCGTCGAGTTGAAATTTCGATTTGTTATGTTGCTCAATCGTGTATGTGCTTGGCGTATACCCATCGTTGGTATGACAACGATCACAATCAGTTACACGACCTTTTTCCATAAATTCTCCTTTATGGTAATCTTTATGGCAATCGTTGCATCTGCCGTGTTTGAGCGGAGCAGTCAATGTTGCTTTATGACATTCTTTGCAATCAACCATTTTGTGACGTCCAATCAGTTTAAAGTCCGTTTTATCATGGTATAAAGCTTTAATAATTTTGTTAAAATCAAATG
>JAYRXP010000563.1:0-5114 GCA_041917395.1 Paludibacter sp. | reverse complement strand
TTTTTCATCTTAAAATCCGCTTTTTGTGCAAATTTTTCGATTTCGGTACTTAATTCACCTTCGGGAAGTGGTGTCTGCTTATTGAACAATGGTACAATAAGTTCGGAATAGAACATGCTCATAAACAGACTGAACACAGTTACCACACTCCAGGCGATTAGCCAGAAATAGGTTGCCGAGGCTTGATAAATTGTTATTATAGCATACAAAAGCCCGCCTCCGATAAGCGCTGTGAGCAAATAGCCTTTAAGTTTATCGAGGATGAAAATCTTTGGAGTTACTTTATTAAAGCCGAACTGCTGTTCGATAACAAAAGTGTCGTACCACGAAAATGGCGTTGTCAGCAGATCGTTGGCCAGAAAAATAATACCGAAAAATGCCAGCGAGCGTAATGTGTCATTTGTAACGATTGGTTGAAGCTGGTTATCGAGCCAGCCGAAACCACCCAGCGCATACATTCCGAGTGTGATTATAAAACTAAAAGCAGACGTAATCATTCCAAACCGTGTGTTGGTGCGGAAATAATTCTGCTGTTGTGTGTATTTTTCGGTATCGTAAATGTCAGAAAGAATGTCAGGTAGGGGAAGTTTTGAGTTTTTGATATTGAGATAAGCTAAATACCGCTCAAGCCCAAAATCGGCAATGAGTATTACAATAATTGCAAAAAAAATGTATTGTGACATGTTGAAACTTAATATTGCCCTGATTTTTTCAGGCACAAATATATGAAAAACTTTCATATATTTGTGTGCCGGTTTTAATGTTTCACAAAATATATACTTCTGTATTCTTTATATGATGTGAAAATTTTATTATTTGGATCGGATTGTAAAGTCCGAACCAATTTCTGTTATGTGCAATTTATTAAATATCAACATCATATGAAGTTGTATACAGAGATTTATCTGTTGCTAGTGGTATTTATAACAGCTGTCGATTTTTTGCTGTATAAACAGTCGAAAAACAGGGCTCTTGTAAATAAAATATTCTGTTTTTTGCCTTCGCTTTTATTTCTTGCAGGTTTTACCTGGGTAAAATTGTTTTACAAATTATACTCCGATCCTCAGTTGCCACTCATAATCATGTGGTTTAATCTGCTTTTTCTGACGATTTATGTACCCAAATTTATTGTTCTGATTGCTGGTTTTGTGCAGCTGAAGGCAAGGATTGAACGTCGTAAAATGCAGATTTATAAAGCTTTATTTGTATTCGCATTTTTTATTTTTCTTATTGTCGGAGTTTTTATAACGCCCAACCGTATCGACGTGAGAAGTGTAGCAATTTCGTTTGAGGATTTGCCTGCCGGTTTTCATGATTATACCATCGTGCAGTTTTCGGATGTGCACTTGGGCAGTCGCCCACGCGACAAGCGGTTTTATAAAAATATCGTTGCTGAAATAAATCGTCAAAAGCCCGATTTAGTGGTGTTTACAGGCGATATGGTGAATAATTTTGCTTCGGAAATGGCTGGGTTTGATTCCGTTTTTTTGCAGATAAAGTCAAAAGATGGTAATTTTGCAGTGTCGGGAAATCACGATTATGGCGATTATACAACCTGGGCGACTCCGAAAGTGAAGCAGCAAAACCTGACTGAGATAAAAAAAACATTTACAGGTTTGGGCTTTCGGCTGTTAAATAACGAATCGGTTTACATCAAGCACGGAAAAGACAGCATTGCACTCCTGGGAGTTGAAAATTTCAGCACGAAGGAATACCGGAATTATGCTGATTTAAAAAAGGCTCTGAATCGCGTTGATAAAAAGTCGTTTAAGTTGTTGCTGAGCCATAATCCGGAACATTGGGAGCATGAGATTTTGCCGCAAACTGATATCGATTTAACCTTATCAGGTCACACACATGCAGCGCAAATGGGCATGGAGGTGAATGGAAAAGTATATTCTCCGGCTGTTTTTTTATACCGTCAGTACAATGGTATTTATAAACAGAAAAATCAGGCTATTTATGTTTCGAGAGGTGTAGGTTATATCGGATTGCCACTTTTGGTGGGATTAAGTCCTGAGATTACTGTCATAAAACTGAAAAAACAACGAAATTAATAAAGTATTGTAAATATTTTCTTCACAATGAAAAGTTATCGGTTACAAACGAGAATCATTACCTTACTGCTGCTTTCAGCACTTTTTTCCTGTGCCAGAAAGCCGGTGGATGTAATCAGAATTGGTGTTTTGCAGGGCCCCACGGCTGTAAGTTTTGTCCATTTAATGGCAAATCCGCCACAGGTTGAAGGCAAACGAATAGAATTTGTTCTGAAAAGCGACCCACAGCAAATTCAGGCAATGATGTTGAAAAATGAACTCGAATTCGCGGTTTTACCCACTGTTATGGCTGCTAATTTGTATAATAAAGGGCTGGATTATAGTATGGTAGCTTGTCCGGTTTGGGGTACATTGTATGTTGTAAGCAATAATGCAGAAACAAAAGACGTTGGTGATTTGGAGGGAGCGAAGATTTCGGTATTTGGTCAGGGTGCAACTCCGGACGTTTTGTTGCAGCGATTTTTAGAAGAAAAAAATATCGATAACGTGAAGGTTGACTACACATTTACCAATAACAACGATATATCGATGGCCTTGCTGCATCGCAGGGTGGAAACAGCCGTCGTTTCGGAGCCAATGGTGAGTTTGTTACTTAGCAGAAATCCGGCAAATCATATCGTGACAAAGCTCGACATTCAGGAATATCTCGAAAACTCTGACAAAGATATTTTTGTTCAGACTGCTTTTGTGGTTCGAAATGAGTTTTCGCTCAACTACCCGAAAACCATGCACGAAATTTGCGAAGCTTATTCCAATAGTTGCAACTTTGTAAACGAATATCCCGAAAAAACGGCAAAACTCCTTGTTGATCAGCGCATTTTTACAAATGAGAAAGTTGCATTAAGTTCACTGCCTTTGTGCAACATTCGTTATGTTGCTTCTTTTGCCATCGAGCAGGAACTGAAAAAATACCTTGAGGTTTTTCTGGAATTCAATCCGGCTACAATAGGAGGAAAAATTCCGGAACGTAATTTTGTTTATCAACCACAATAAGTGATATGTTTCGTAATAAGCTCCCTGTTTTTTTGGCTGTGCTGGTAATGTTGGTAATCTGGCAACTTACAGCATTTTGGGTGGCTTATCCTGCCATTTTTCCGACAGTTCAAGGTCTTGTTGCCGACACTTTTCAGTTGCTGACTAAAAGTGAATTTTATGTTTCACTTTTCGCTACCCTATTAAGAGGTTTTGCTGGATTCGCTCTTTCGTTTCTTATGGCTTTAGCTGCTGCTGGTGTCGCTGCCCATTCTCAGTTTTGGAAACAATTCTTCAATCCGATTGTCGTAATAATCCGTTCAGTTCCGGTTATTTCGGTCGTGTTGGTTGCACTGCTTTGGTTTTCGCCACCCCAATTGCCCGTTTTTATAGCCCTGCTCACCATGTTTCCGGTTCTGTATCAATCTGTTTTGAGTGGATTAGAACACGTTGATAACAGGCTGGTTGAAATGTCGGTTGTTTTTGGTTATTCGAAATGGCTTACATTTCTGAAAATTTATCTGCCTTCGGCAAAAATGATTATAACAGGAGGTATAAGTACGGCATCCGGTTTTGGATGGCGGGCTATCATTATCGGCGAAGTGCTTGCACAGCCTGTGCATGGTATTGGTACGGGAATGAAGATGGCGCAGGTTTATCTTAATGTTTCAGAGTTGTTTGCGTGGACAATTGTTGCCGTGCTGGTCAGTTATTTGTTCGATCTTGTGATTCATTTTCTTTCCGGGGTGCGTTTTACATCTTTTTTAAAACTAAAAAAATCAAATCATTCACCGCTTAAAACGACAAAAAATACGGCGTCGGAAATAGAAGTCGAAAGTGTTTCCAAATCGTTCGGTACAACTCAGGTACTGGAAGATGTAAATCTTCGGTTTTCGGAAAGTAAGGTGTATTTGCTCAAAGCTCCTTCGGGAAGGGGAAAAACAACATTGCTTCGCATACTTTCGGGTGTTGTAAAGCCTGATTCCGGTGTGCTGAAAGAGCAGAATTGTCATTCAAAAGCTTTTTCTTTTCAGGATAACCGGTTGTGCAACTGGCTCACTGTGCGGGAGAATATTCTTTTTACGGCATCCGATAAGTTTGGTAAAGATGCTACTGCACTGAACTTTATAATTACGAATCTGGAACTCGTGGATCTACTCGAAAAGTATCCTCATCAACTTAGTGGCGGGCAGCAACAGCGTGTCGGGCTCGCAAGAGCTCTGGCTGCAAAGGCTGATTTACTATTGCTCGACGAACCTCTGAATGGATTGGATAACTTACTGAAACAGAAAATTATGCATTTTATTGACGAATACATTCGGCTTTATAAACCACTCGTTGTGTGGGCAACACACGAGGATATCCGTTTGCCAAATGCAGTTTTGGAAGAAATTAATCTTTGATAAAGTAAAATTAAAGAGGAGAAATTAATACACTCTCGAACCGAAAATTGAGCTTCCAATCCGCACCATTGTACTTCCGCAATCGATAGCTATCTGAAAATCATCCGACATTCCCATTGAAATTTCTTTGAATTGTTCGTTCTGACTGAATGTGGTTGATTTAAGCCGGTCAAAAATTGATTTTAAATGTTCAAATTCTTGCTGAATCTGCTTCGTGTCGCTCGTAAAGGTTGCCATTCCCATTAAACCGCAAATATTGACATGGGGGAAATTTTCTACGCCGTTTTTTTCGAAGATACTATTCAGTTCCTGCTCGTCAAAACCAAATTTTGTTTCTTCGGTGGCGATATGAACCTGCAGCAGACAATTGATTTTGCGTCCGGCCTTAGCGGCTTGTTTGTCGATTTCGGCAAGTAGCTTTTCGGAGTCAACACCGTGAATTAAACTCACGTAAGGAGCAATGTATTTTACCTTGTTCGTTTGCAAATGACCTATAAAATGCCACTCAATATCTTTTGGCAAACGTTCCTGCTTGCCGGTCATTTCCTGCACCTTGCTTTCGCCGAAAACGCGTTCGCCAGCCCGGTATGCCTCCATAATTGCATCGTCGGGATGAAATTTTGAAACACAAACCAACTGCACATGTTCCGGCAGATGCTTACGTATGTTGTTTATGTTGGTG
>JAYRXP010000562.1:0-4618 GCA_041917395.1 Paludibacter sp. | reverse complement strand
GTATTTTACGATAAAGCTAAGAAATATGGCGAGGCTTTCGTAAATGTGGTTATGACCGACTCTGCCCAAAAGTCAACACTCAATGGCGATTATGTTTACTACAACGAAAATACCGAAGCCGGACTTGCCACCGACTCAGCATTATTAGTCGACTGGTCAAGCAAAGATACGCTCTGGCTTCATGCCGACACCCTACGTACGTTTAAAGATTCGGTGTACAGTGTAGCAAAAGGGTATATGAACGTACGTCTGTATCGAAACGACATTCAGGGAATATGTGACTCGCTCGTATTTTCGGAACGCGACTCGGTAATAAACATGTATGGCGAACCGGTGCTCTGGGCTGAAGAAAATCAACTTTCGGGTGAATTTATTCAGGCATTTACAAAAAATAAAAAAGTAGAAAAGGTACATATCCAAAAAGCTGCAATGGCAGTTCAAAAAGTTGATTCCATTTGTTTTAATCAGCTTTCGGGAAAAGAAATAATTGCTCACATCGATAGTGGCGAACTTAAACGTGTAAATGTGGACGGAAATGCCGAGACGATTTATTATCCTTTGGATGATGCAGATTCGACGCTGATTGGCCTCAACAAAACCGAAAGCAGCTACGTGGTAATGTATCTGAAAAACAAAAAGGCCGAACGCATAGTAATGACAAGCGCCACGAGTGGTGTTATGTACCCGCTCGGACAGCTAACCGGTGGCGATATTTATCTTAAAAACTTTTTCTGGATTGAAAAACAACGACCTGCAAAAAGCACGGACGTACTGATTAAACCCGAAAAAGAAGTCAGGACAAAGCCGGGCACAAGTTCGCTCATGGGAGTCAACCCTACCGACAGCAATGCTTCTGAAAAGAAACCCGACAGAAAAACGGTTAACAACAGCACTCCCAAACCGCAAAGGAGCACCTCAAATCCAACCGATAAACGCTTAAAACAAAATATCAACTGAGATTATTAAGGCTTGCAAAAGTCGAAATATTTTGTTATGAGAATTCAGTTTTTCAAAAAAAATCATAGCTTAAACGATGATTGTATTGAAAAAAAATAGTAATTTTACATTCAAATATAACAGCAAAATATATGATTTATAAATTTACTGTATTATCTGATGAGGTTGACAATTTTGTCAGAGTAATTAAGATCGATCCGGAAGCAACTTTTCTTGATTTGCACAATGCAATTCTTGATTCGGTGAAGTACGATAAAAATCAGATGACATCATTTTTTATCTGTTCCGACGATTGGGAAAAAGGTCAGGAAGTGACATTGATCGAAATGGATTCGGGTTCGGAATACGACAATCTGGTGATGGAAGACACAAAACTGGAAGAACTTATCTCCGACGAGAAACAAAAACTTCTGTATGTTTTCGACATGATTTCGGACAGAGCATTTTTTATAGAACTTACCGAAATTATCCCCGGAAAATCAGTTGCAAAGCCTGAATGTGTATCTTCGGAAGGAAAAGCCCCACAGCAAATTGTTGCAGACGAAGCTGTAAGTATTGCTCCAAAAATAAGTTTGGATGAGAATTTTTACGGCGATGAAGATTTTGATATCGACGAACTGGATGAAGAAGGTTTTGGTGATATGAACTTTGATGACAGCACCTTATTTGCCGACGATAATAAGTTTTAAAAACAAAATACATTGAACCTGAAATTACACTAATTACGCGATTTAAGTCGTGCAATTAGTGTAATTTGTTTAAAACAGCAGTTGATGCCAGAAGCAAAAAATAAGACACTCATCGTTTTACTCGGTCCAACAGGAGTGGGGAAAACAAAAATAAGTCTGCGTATGGCAGAATTTTTTGCGTGCCCTATCGTGTCATCTGATTCTCGTCAGTTTTACCGCGAACTGAAAATCGGAACTGCTGCACCAACCGAAACAGAACTGGCACGGGCAAAGCACTATTTCATAGGTTCTCATTCGGTATTCGACACTTACAATGCCGGACAATATGAACAAGATGTGATGCAACTGCTCGAAAAACTCTTTTCTGAAAATAATGTGGTAATGCTCGTAGGCGGCTCTATGATGTATATTGATGCGGTTTGTGATGGGATTGATGACATTCCTACGGTAGATGAAAATACGCGTAACCACTGGAAAAAAATCTATGCCGACAATGGTCTGGAGTATATTCAGAATGAATTAAAGCGACTCGATCCTGCTCATTACGAGGAGGTTGACATCATGAACCATAAGCGCATTTTACACGCACTCGAAATTTGCACCATAACAGGCCAGCCATATTCCAACTTCAGAACCGGAACAAAGAAAAAACGACCTTTCGACATATTAAAAATAGGATTAAACAGACCCAGGCCTGAACTCTACGAACGAATAAACGCTCGTGTTGATGGTATGTTGCACGACGGATTGCTCGAGGAAGCACGTCCGTTTTACGAACATCGCCATTTGAACACACTCAATACTGTTGGCTACAAAGAATTATTCGAGTACTTTGGCGGCAATTGGACATTGGAATTTGCAGTGAACATGATTAAACAGAATTCGCGCCGCTATGCCAAAAGGCAGATAACCTGGTTTAACCGCGATGGCGACATCCACTGGTTCCACCCGGAAAAAGAAGATCAAATAATCGAATTTGCAAAAAATCAAATTATTGTATGAAAAAGATTATAAA
Source organism: Paludibacter sp. (assembly GCA_041917395.1). Lineage (GTDB taxonomy): Bacteria > Bacteroidota > Bacteroidia > Bacteroidales > Paludibacteraceae > Paludibacter. Next base: position 1,957 of record JAYRXP010000562.1, on the reverse strand, counting down.
CGCCTCACTTACTGAATTAAACACTTTCGGAATTGATGCTAAAGCAAAACTTCTGATTCATTATCAGTCAGAGGATGAACTGATTGAACTGATTCAATCCGGTGCATTATTGAATGAAAAAATGCTGCACATCGGCGGTGGAAGTAATTTATTGTTTCTCAACGATTTTGATGGTATAATACTGCACTCTGAAATACAATTTATAAAACCGCTAAGCGAACGGGATACAACCGTTGAGGTTGAAGTTGGAGCCGGCGTAAACTGGGACGATTTTGTAGCTTACGCCGTGCAAAATAACTGGAGCGGAATTGAAAACCTATCGCTCATACCGGGCGAAGTGGGTGCATCGGCCATTCAGAATATTGGTGCATACGGTGTTGAAGTGTGTGATACCATTAAGCAGGTAAATGCAATTAATCTGACCACAGGAAAAATACAAAGTTTTGCCAACGAAGCCTGTAAATATGGCTATCGCGAAAGTATTTTCAAAACAGAATTGAAAGGCAAATTTGCAGTTACATCAGTAGTATTCGAACTAAGTAAAGAACCGAAATACAAACTTAATTATCAGCATTTGGAAGAGCAGGTAATGAAAAACGGCGACATATCGCTGCAAAATATCCGCCAGACAATAATAGCCATTCGCGAAAGCAAATTACCCGATCCGAAAGTAGCAGGCAATGCAGGTAGCTTTTTTATGAATCCGGTTATTAAGCGCGAAAATTTCAACAAACTACAGTCCGAATATCCCGAAATACCTCACTATTTCGTATCGGACTACGACGAAAAAATCCCGGCTGCCTGGCTTATCGACCAATGTGGATGGAAAGGTAAAACAATCGGAAATGCCGGAGTACACGACAAACAAGCGTTGGTGTTAGTTAACAGAGGCAACGCCTCCGGAAGCGAAATTGCTCAGTTATCGGAACAAATACAGGCTTCTGTTATGCAAAAATTCGGCATAAAACTAACTCCCGAAGTGAATTTTATTTCGTAGAAAATTTAATGAAAAAGTGCCAGAAAGTTTCGTGGTACAGGCGTTTCAAACTTCACTTCTTCCAGAGTCATCGGGTGAATAAAAGCCAGAATACGGGCATGCAATCCCATTCTTCCGATGGGAGAGCTAAGCGAACCATATTTTTTATCGCCCGCTATCGGATGTCCAATGCCTTCCATGTGAACCCTTATCTGATTTTTACGTCCAGTTTCAAGCTCTACCTCCAGAAGCGAATATTTATCGTTCGATTTCACACAACGATAATGTGTAATTGCCTGTTGTCCGCCATTATCAGTTGCACTTGAATGAATCCGGAGCGATTTTTCGTTCTCGGTAAGCCACGTTACAATGGTATCCGATTCCTTCTCCATCTTTCCTTCAACCAACGCAACGTAAACCCTGCGTGTGACCACTTCGTGCCAACGTTCCTGCATGGCCAGCTGAATCTCGCGCGTTTTGGCAAAAACAATGATACCAGAGGTTTCGCGGTCGATACGATGAACAACGAAAATCCGGTTTTGAGGCGAACTTTTCTTTACATAATTTTTCAAAATTGAAAATGCCGTAGTTTCGTCTCCTTTTCCGGTACTAACAGTTAGCAATCCTTCTTTCTTATCAACAACTATCAGATACTGGTCTTCGAAAATAATTTTCAACTTTGGATGTGTCAATTCCACATTTCCACGCGAACTATTGATGCTTACTTTATCTCCCGGATTAAGCGCCATATTGAATTGTGTGGTAATTTTATCATTCACCATTACCTGTCGGTGTGCCAGCAACGATTTAATCGCATTACGGCTCATCCCTCCCATTTTAGCAAGTAAAAAAGTCATCAACTCAGCAGATTCGTTTACTTTTAATCTCGTTTCCTTAGGCGGTGGTAGTTTATTTTGTGTGGATTTCATTCCTGATTGTATTTTAGTAGTCAATTATAAACTTTTTTTATCAGACAATTTC
>JAYRXP010000561.1:0-12667 GCA_041917395.1 Paludibacter sp. | reverse complement strand
TTGTATTATTTAATGCAAAGGAATAACTTTTTTTTTAAACAACAAAATAAAAGTGATTTTTTTTGTTGAAATATTTAAAAACTGATATTAGCTTCGCCTGTAAATACAGCATATAAAAAAAGAAACAAGTGCATCAATCCGAAAAGATAATAATTGCGTTGGAATAGCGAATCTGCCAAATACAGATTCTGTTCAAAACCAAACACGGTACAGTTAAGTCCTAACTAAATAATATATTGTAAATTAGTAAAATAGCGCCATGTTCTCCACTACATGCTTCACTTCCAGCCTGAACCATTCTGGCTGCAAAACCTCTACATCGTCTCCAAGCGAAAGCAATTCCTGACGGAAATCGAAAGTGGGTTTTAAATAAAATCGAAAAGCGGTATAGGTTTCATTAGTTTCTGTTTCAGTTTGTGAGTGGTGAAGTGGTAAAGCGCGCAGATAATTAGCCTGATAAGCCGCAACCCTGATTGTAACATCCTGAACGGATATATCATTCACGTTTATTATACCATAACAATCCTGAAAATAAGCTTCGGCATCGAAATTGGCAGGTAGTTTAAAACTTTCGTTTGACACTTCACATCGTTGCAACCTGTCGAGGGCATAAATACGCAATTTATCACTGAGCCCAACCAAATACCAACGCTGTTTGAAAACTTTTACAAAATAGGGTTCAACTTCGAATTCTGCTGGTTTTTCCATCCAGAACGATTGATACGAAACACGAAGTTTCGATTCATCGCGCATGGCTTCGATTATGGTTGTGAGATGTTTTTGGCCCGAAGGAATATTTTCAAATTGAATCCGGCTTTTTAGTTTATGACTTTCATTTATCAGATTATTTACAGCAAAAGTATTTAGTAACCACGTACGAACACCACCACGCTGCATATCTTCGGCATTGTCGATAAAGTATTCGTAAGTGCTTTTATCGCATTCAATGTTTATGTCGAACATTTCTTCAATGGCAATGCGGTGATTGTGAAAGGTTCGCAGTGGAATCTTCTTCCCTCCCGAAAGGTCGTTGCGCAGCCACTTTCGATTTATTTCGTCGAATGTAATTTTGTGCGAACGATAAATAGTATCTACTAACCAAATATAGCGGTTGAAAAGGTTGTTTGCCATAACGATTTTTTAGTCAATCAGATTTTGAATAACTCATTGAATTTATTCAAAGTATCTTTTAAATCTCTGTTTGATTTTGAAGCCCTATTAGCATACATTGGATGATAAAACTTATTATCATTAATTGAAGGGTTTAGGTACATATACTTAGACTTTGAAACATAATCAAAAATTTTCGTCGCTTGAATTTTCCTTATTTCATTCTGATTATATTCTGACTTCCACCCTAAAAAAACTAGTTTATCGTTAAACATTTTGATGGTTAAATCGGCATCAATAATAAGATGTTTTGACGAGTTATTCTCAGATTTTTCATTCGCCGATTTTATATTTGGATCATTTATATAAAATAGATTAAATAGTTGAATTACCCCATTAAGTTCTCTTTTTGGCTCTCCTTCTATGTAAGTTCCATTAAATATCTTTTCCAAAAACCTCATTGTTGAATCAACACTAAAATCAAACCAATTTGACTTTTCTAATTTTATTTTTAGATATAAGTTCTCAATTTGTATAAATGACTCATTTGAGATTGAATTTATGGGCTTCGAACTACCTGGATTCTTTAAAACCGCTGAACCAATCAACTCCCAAGATCCTCCAAATTGTAACAAGGTAGTCTTACGATATGTAACACCATCTTATTCGATAAACTCAGCAAATACTCTCATATTTTTGATTTTTAAATTGATTATTGAGGATTTAATCACAAAGTTTCAGCAATTTGAAATTTTATTTTTTATTTAAGCTGTTTTCTGTCATTTCATTCGAATATAATAATTTGAAAAACAGCTCCTTATCGCTATTTGCCATTTCGGCGAGCTCTTCAAGTTCCCATCTAATTGTATTTACACAATGTTCACGGCTATTGTATCGTAGTTTAACTTCATCAACAAAAAGTTGAATTATTTCTTTTTCCGATAATTTTTTCAGAAGATTGGTGGTTTTATGAATATAAACTCCATGCCTCATAAACATGATGTATTGAATAAAAGTATCGGGAATTGAGCTTGTAATATATTCTTCTCTTCCTTTTTTATAATTCTGAATATCAGCATAAAGATCGAAACCATTGCAAACTAAAAATCCCAAATCACGTAATTTATCATCAATATTCTTAACTTTCGACTGACTACTCAAATAATCATAGTAATACCGTGAATGAACCGGCAAAGCTAATTTTCCTTCAAAATCGTAATAAATCTCTTTTAATCTGGCTATTTTGATCTGTTGATTTTGGAAATCATTGTACCAAGTGTTTGTCGAATCCATAATTGTACTTTTTTGTTGATTATGGGACAAAGATACTACATTGATATGCCAAAAACAAGCATAGGTTTATTTATCCCGTTAGGGATTAGATGTGGGAAGAATGTTGTGTGGTGTATGTTGTGTGTTTCGTCCCGCAAGGGACGGAATGAATACAAAACATATTTATCAAATCACGATATAGATAGAAAATTATTTTGGAGTTTCATCCTCTATTTCTTTAGTTCTGGCAGTATACTAGTGGTTATTATAACAGCAAAACGGGATATGCCAACGTAAAGCAGAACCGGCTGAATCTCTTCTCAGAAATTCAGCCGGTTCTTTATATCATCACATTACCACATCATCACATCATTTCTCTTTCAGCTTCGCAAAATACATCGCAAACGAACGATACAGAAAATGTGTCCATTTACCGAAAGGAACAATAATTAACGCCCACTGCACCAAAACAGTTAAGTGAAAAATGTAAAGCCATTTATTCATTTCGAGGATATCGAGGTCGATAAACAGACGCACCAGAAATGCAGTTAAGCCCATCAGGAACAGCCATACTACGAAGAAAATATCCGAAGGTTGCGAGTGTTTGCTCACAGCTTTATCTTTCTTTACGCGGCTTCCCACAAAGTCGATTGTTACCACAAATACAATGGCACTCATCACATAACCCAGAATGATTACGAATAGATTCTCGGACGAAAACCAGTCGAGTGCAACGGTGGTGAAAAGCAATGACAAATAGCCAATTACCAGTATAAAATGCTCAAACCACCGAAGTTGATTATCGTCGCAACCCAACGCCCGTTTTTGTGTAAACATGTGTACGAACAATTCGCCCATGCTCTTTACATACTTCATAAACGGCACTTTAGTTTTGGGTTTCAGAATAGTAAAATACCACATACGCGCCACGTTTGGCAATAAAATAACCAAACCAACCGTGCCAATGGCAATGGCTTCGAACATGTGGCCGAAATGCAGCATGCGTTCCAGTTCAAAACCAACCGAAAAAGCAAACGCAAGCACACCAACAAAAGTCAGCACAAATGCAATAATGCTTAATGGCAAGGATTTATACAACAAGCCCGAAAGTCCGGTCCAGTCGTATTGTGCAGTCAGATAGCGGCGAAGCGACATCATCAGTTCACCCGGCTCAGCCTGACGTGGACATTCGGTGGAACACTCGCCACAATAATAACATTCCCACGGCTTGAGTGAAGCTTTGATTTCGTCTTCCAAACCAAGTGTGGTGTATCGGATCATTTCACGTGGAAACGAACTGTCGGCAGTCGAAAGCGAACAGGTAGCCGTGCAGTTTCCGCAATTGAAACAAGCGTTAAAATCGCTCGATCCATATTTTGATAATTCAGTTGCAAATTTTGGATTTACTCTTGACATATTACCCCTCCTAACCTCCCCTGAAGGGGAGGAAATAAAATTAGTTTTGTGATTAAATTTCTATTTTTGTATCCTTAGCCCCCTTTAGGGGGTTGGGGGTCATTTTCTCTTATAATAATAATACGTTTCCTTCGCATCCATTCCGGCCGGAACCACCACACCGTAACGGTTCATGGTCATCAGGTGGTAAGTTACCAGCTCACTGGCGAGTTTGGAGTTGGCAACAATCTCGGGAATGGTATTTTTCTCGTCGGTCATGCCGTCCAGAATTTCGCGCCAAACCTGTGGATATTCTTTCATTCCCACTTTAACTTCTTCCATAACTTCATTCACTTCACTTACTTCCTTTTCCTTAATTTCCACATCAGCCATAAAGCCATCAATCATCGATTCAATTTCGTTATCGGTGTATTGAGCTACTTCAATAGCATTCGTAGGACAAACCGGAGCACAAATACCGCAACCGGTACAAACGGCTTTGTTAACCGCTGCAATGTGTTTTCCGGCTGCATCCACTACTTCTTTCAAAGCGGTATAATCGCATACATCAGCACACTTACCACACCAGGTACAGGCGTCGGCATTTACGCGGGCAATAATCGGGTCAACTGAAACGGTACCGCTTTTGAGCAAGGCCGTGATTTTTGACGCACCTGCCAATGACGATTGAACAGATTCGCTAACATTCTTTGGTCCCTGACAGGTTCCTCCAATGTAAACACCTTTAATTACCGTTTCAACAGGTTTTAGTTTCGGGTGAATTTCGTTGAAAAATTTATCGCGACCAATAGGAATTTTGAACAGTTCGGAAATGTGTGTTGAATCCTCGCGGGCAACCATTCCGGTAACCAACACTACCAAGTCTGCTTCAATTTCCAATTCTTTGCGGGCAGTGAGTGAATCTTTAACTTTCACGATAGTAGATTTTCCCACTTTTTCCACTTCGGGCAAATCTTTGGGTTTATCTTCGTATTTAAAATACAAATCGCCTTGCTTTGATGATTGCGCGTACATCAATTCCTGCTTGCCATAGGTGCGAATATCACGATAGACATGGTAAGTCTGAATATCTTTGTATTTTTCTTTCAGTTGTAAAGAAGTGTGGATAGTGGAAGTACAACACTGACGCGAACAATACTTATTCTCGCCTTTGGCCTGACGACTTCCCACACAGTAGATAAATGCCAGACTTTTGATTTGTTTGCCTTTGTAAATCAGTTTATCCGGATTCATTTCCATCAGGCGGTTCAACTCAGGCAAAGTCACCACATTATCAATGGTTTTGTAGCCAAACTCTCCTTCTTTGGGTTGATAGTGGTCGTAGCCGGTTGTTACCAACACCGAACCGGCAATGAGTGAAAGTGTTTGTTCTTCTTCTTTCAGGTTGAGTGTGGAAGCAAATTTTCCGGTAAAGTCTTCGGCATCCTTCAATGCTTCTGCCAGCACCACAGGTACATCAGGTAAAGCTTCAGGATAGTTTTTATAAATGGCTTTTCGTTCAACCAATCCCAGATTAAAATCATCGTAAACCGTTACCGGACATTCCTCCATGGCACGTTTCACTGCTTTTTTATCGGCATTTGGATTGATATAACGTGGTTTCACCTTGACATCCACCGTGAAATTTCCCAAACTTCCCGATACTTTTTCTACCGTTGCTCCGGTAAAAATAGTAATGTTCGGAAACTTCTTCATTTCGTTGTAAAGTGCTGCCACCACTTCTTTTCCATTCTGATTGGTTGGGAAAAGCGTTTGTTTCTGCGCAATGCGTCCACCTACGAAAAAGTCTTTTTCAATGAGGAAAACTTCGTTGCCTGAACGAGCCAAATCGATTGCCGCCTTCATACCCGAAACACCTGCACCAATGACCAAAGCCGATTTTTTTACTTCGATTTCGATATTATCCAACGATTCGGAATACGCCACGCGGTTGATTCCGGCGCGGATAAGTCCGGCCGCTTTTACAGTTGCTTCGCGCGGACGGTCGCTGTGTGGCCACGAACATTGCTCACGGATATTTACCTGCACATAGTTCGACGGATTGAGACCCGCACGTGCAGCCACATTTTTGAACGTATGTAAATGCAGTTTGGGTGAGCACGAGCAAACCACAATTGCATCCAGATTATTTGCTTGTATGTCACTGACCATGTCTTTTTGGTTGGAGTCGGCACACGCAAACATCACATCTTTGGAAACAACCACGTTTTCCTCTTTGTGAAACATTTTGCCCAACTCTTCCACATCCACGTAATCGGAAATATTTCCGCCGCAATGACAAATATATACACCTATTCTTTGTTTCATGATTTCTTAGTTTTTTGCGAGAGTGAAACTTTTTTCCGTACTTTTCTCTCTCCTATTCAAATATCCCGCTACTTCCGACGCAGCAGCACCGGCCGACAAAATAGAATCCGGAATATCTTTTGGTCCCGAAGCAGCACCGGCTACATAAACGCCTTCAATACTTGTGAGTGAAGGATTGATCAGTTCATCGGTTTGTTTCACAAAGTTGAATGCATCCAGTTCCAGTTTATCGCTTTTGAACATTGCGGGTACATCTTTATTCGGAACAACACCCACCGAAAGCACCACCACATCGTGTTTGGCTTCTTTTACAATGCCTTTCAAAGTATCTTCGTAGCGGATAATCAGATCGCCGCTGCCATTTTCGTTTTCACGAATTTTAGCCACTTTCCCTTTTACGAAGTTTACGCCCATCGATTTTGCTTCCTGAAAAAACTCTTCATATCCTTTACCAAATGCACGGATATCCATGTAGTAAATGGTAATATCGGCCATTGGCAACGCACCCATCAACAATTGCGCCTGTTTGATAGAATACATACAACAAATCTGCGAACAAATTGGATTGTTTTCGCAATCGGCACTACATCCGGCACCTTCAATGGCCGAGTCTCGCGAACCGGTGCAAAGCACGTAGGCAATATTATCGGGCGCTTTTCCATCGCTTGGTCGAAGAACGTTATTGAACGGACGAGTCGGTGCAATAAGGCGATCCATTTGCATGGAATCAATCACATTGGCATATTTGGTATAACCGTAGTTTGGTTTTCCGCTTGGCGGGAAAAGTTTGTAGCCGGTAGTAACAATCACTGATTTTACGGTGGTATTCATTACCTGTGTTTTCTGGCTGAAATCAATGGCATTCGACGGACAGGCAGCCACACATTGGTGACATTCGCGACAATTGGAGCAATCCAAACAACGTTCGGTACTGGCTTTCAATTCGGCTTCGGTGAATGTTTGTTCCACTTCTTCCCAACTGGTTGCACGTTGCGCCAATGGCATCATGGCATTTTGAACCTGCGGAGCCACTTTATAACTTTTGCTCAGCACTTTTGCTTTGTCAATCGCCGGAAGTTTATCGCCGTCTTCGAAATCCATTATATTCAGTCCGCGCAGGTATTTATCCATGTAGAAAGCCGCTTTCTTACCTTGTCCGGCAGCTTCAATCAGCGTGGTTGCTCCGGTTACGGTATCGCCACCGGCAAATATATAGTCAACGGATGTTTGCAGTGTTTTTTTATCTGCCGCAATCGTTCCGTTTTTATTCAAATCAATTTGTCCGGCAAATGGCGAAGTACTTGGTTTCAAACCAATAGCTTCAATCACATAATCCACATTTTCAATATATTCAGAGCCTTTTACAGCTTCCGGACTGCGGCGACCGCTGGCATCTTTTTCGCCCAACTGCATTTTTACAAGTTGAACCTGTTTGATATGTCCGTTTTCGCCTATGTATTTCACGGGATTACGGAGAATCCTGATTTCTACGCCTTCTTCTTCCGCTTCGTGAATTTCAGGTGCAAAACAAGGCATTTCTTCGCGACTACGACGATAAATAACAGTTACTTTTGAAGCACCCAAACGCAACGAAGTACGCGCAGCATCGATGGCTGTATTTCCGCCACCTATCACCATCACGCGTTTGCCTTTCAGGTCTTCTTTTTTACCAATATTCGATTCGCGCAGGAAAGTCAGACAGTCGGTTATGCCATTCAGGTTCGAACCTTCGGTACCCGATTTTACGGCATCGTGTGTTCCAACCGAAACAAAAACAGCATCATAACCTTGTTCTTTCAGCGCTTTCAGGTCGGTAATTTTCTGATTGCACTCAATGTTTACACCGAGTACCGTAATATTTTTTAAATCCCTGTCTACCACACTTTTCGGAGCACGGTATTCAGGTAAAGCCAAACGTAACATACCACCCGCAGCAGGAGCCGCTTCGAATATTGTCACGGTGTGACCTTTTAACGCCAAATGGTAAGCAGCTGTAATTCCGGCTGGACCAGAACCAATAACCGCAATTTTCTTATCGGTTTTATTCTTGATTTCTACTTCGGGAGCTTCGGGGTATTTTTCGTAATACCAGTCGGCAAAGAAGCGTTTGGTTTTACGGATATCAACAGCGCCTTCTAAACTTGCACGGGTACATGCATTTTGACAAGGAGCATAACAGGCGCGTCCCAAACTTCCGGGGAAAGGTATATCTTCGAGGTGAAGCTTCATGGCTTCTTCGTACTGTCCGTTGCGGGCCAGCGTAATGTATCCGTAAGGTTTTACACCACCCGGGCATTCGTTGATGCAGGGTGCAGAGTGTCCCTGACGGTCGATGGTGGCAATACGTGGGTTAGCCAGATTGAAAGGAATATAAGCCACTTTTCGCCCGGCCAGATTCGCATTGTACTCGTCGTCGCGAACTTCCGGACAAACTGCTTCGCACTCGGCACATCCGGTACAGTCTTCCTGAATCACATAGCGGGCTTTTTTCGAAATCTGCACCTTAAAATCATCACCGTCTTTGGTAATTCCATCAATTTCGCTGTTGAGTGCAAGGGTAATTTTCGGGTGACGAGCCGTTTCCGACATTTTAGGCGTAGTGATACAGGCAGCACAGTCGAGCGTAGGAAAAACCTTACTCAACTGAATCATTTTACCGCCAATTGACAATGCTTTATCCACCAATAGCACCTCATGTCCCATATCAGCAAGGCTCAAAGCAGCTTCCTGACCGGCAATTCCACCACCAATAACGAGGGCATCGTATTGGCCCCCAGCCCCTGAAGGGGAGCTGAAATTAGTTTCGTCTTGTATATTCTTATTTTCAATCATAATATTAAAAATCAGTTGTAATATTTCTTGTTCTCCGTCAGTTGACGGATTGGGGCGGTTATTTCTTATTCCCCTTTAGGGGCTAGGGGCTCTTCTAATTCTCTTAAAATTTTCCCATAATTTTCCATGTGGTTCATGAAAGGCTCGGCACAAACCGAACAAAGAGCAGCCATACGAACACGTCGTGGATTAATGTTTTTTTCTTTCATCAATTCCTGTGCAGTTTCAACTATTGTATTGGTATGATCGGCACAACGTGAGCTATAGGAACATTCATGCCCATCAGCAGCAATAAACACACCATCGAAACCATTTTCGAGCGCATGCATAATCCATTTGGGTTTGATACCTGAGGAGCAGGGAAGGCTAATTACATAAACCGAAGGAGCGTAATGGATTTTACGCAAACCGGCCTGATCAATTCCGGGGTCGGAAATTTTATCGGTCGAAAAAACTAAAATTTTGGGTGATTTGGTTTCTGGTGAATTATTTATAGTAGTTGACATAAGTGTAAGAATTTAGCACTAAGGCACTCAGCACACAAGGGTTCACTGAGTATAACATTGTGTTTCTAAGTGAGCTTGGTGCCTTAGTGGTTATCAAAAATTATTCTTTGATTAAAAACAAGCGACTGAAGCTATCTTCGTCGTAGAAACCAAGATATTCATGTCCTACTTTTTCGCACCAGCGTGGAATATCGTTTTTAGTACCTTCGTCAGCCGATAGGATTTCCATGATTTCGCCAGATTCAATATCGCCGATGGCTTTTTTAGCTGCCAAAAGTGGCCCCGGGCAAGCTGTTCCACGTGCGTCTACTACTAATTCTGATTTTATGTTTTTTAATTCTTCGGTTGTCATAATTGTAAGTTATTATTTGATTTGTATATTTATTAATTGATTTTCAAAAATCTGTTGTCTTGATTCTTGGCTTTTGGTTCTATATGAATAATTGCATTGCACTTTCTCCTGCATCCGCAACAAAAGTGGCTGCTCCGGCATAGCGCAGGTGTGGGTAGTCGATGAATTCTTCCTTTTTGAAACCCATCAGATCCATCGACATTTCGCAAATAGTAATTTCGATGCCCAGTTCGCCGGCCTGTTTGAACATTTCTTCCAATGAAAGCACATTTTTTTGTTTCATCAGCATTTTTATCATCATGGGCCCCATACCAGCCATGTTCATATTCGACAGTTTCAGATGATTTTTGCTTTTCGGCAACATCATACCGAACATTTTGGAGATAAAATCTTTTCCTTTAGGCGATTTTTTAGGATCGCGAAGCGCCGAAAGCGACCAGAATGAAAAGAATAGTTTTACCTTGGTATCCATTGCAGCAGCTGCCAGCGAAATAATCATGGTAGCCAGAATTTTATCCATATCACCCGAAACCACTGCCATCGACAGTTGATCCTTGCGGTTTTTCTCCAGTTTTCCAACTTTCTTGGTTAGCACATCTACTTGTTTTTGAAGCAGTTCCAGTGTAACTTCGTTTGCGTTTTCCATAACATTATTTTTTGATGAAATTGATTAAAGAATTATTTCTGCAAATGTATTGCAGAAAATTTTATTTAAATACAAAATCGTCGTGTAAGTAAATACATTATTTTGTGATGTGCATCACAACTCAAAATTTGAGGTATTCATTTTTAATGTATTAAAAAAGTATGGTTTTGTCCAAAAATAGGTGCAACATTGTACAAATTTATATTTTGAAACGGAATTCTAAAGTCTCAAACGGTAAAAAATAACTATATTTGCACCTCGAAAAAGAACAACGCATCTTTACTAAATTAACCTTATGATAGACATCGTAAATCAGTTCGCTATAAGGAACGAAACAGGTGAAATACGCCCCCTCAAAATTGGTCATATCAACGATTCTTTTATTGTAGACAGTGCTAATCCCGATGGAGAATCTTATTTTCTGCAAAAAATAAATCACCATATTTTTAAAAATGTGGCAGGTTTGCAGCAAAATATACAGATTGTTACTGATCATCTCCGCTCGAAACTGGCTGAAGCCGGAGAAAATGACATTGATAAAAAAGTATTGAGACTGATACCGGCCAAAGATGGTAAATTATTTTATCAGGACTCCGAAGGTAGCTTTTGGCGTATGTACGTGAACATGAAAAACACGCACAGCTACGATGTTGTTACGCCGGAACTGGCCTGCAAAGCTGGTGAGGCGTTCGGAAATTTTCAGTGTATGCTGGCTGATGTTTCGCACGAGAAACTAATTGAGACCATTCCCAACTTTCATAATATGGAGTTTCGGTTGGAACAATTCAGGGATGCAGTAAAAGCAAACCTTGCCGGAAGACTTGAAAAAACGCAATGGATGGTTGACGAAATTGAACGTCGCGCCGACGAAATGTGCTTGCCCGAACGTTTATTCCGCGAAGGAAAACTGCCTAAACGCATTAATCATTGCGACACCAAGGTAAACAATATGTTGTTCGACGAAAATGATGAGCCTGTTTGTATCGTGGATTTAGATACCACAATGCCCGGGTTTGTTCTTTCCGATTTTGGCGATTTTATGCGTACTGCTGCCAATACCGGTGCAGAAGACGATGAAAATCTTGAAAATATTGGTGTTAATATGCCCATATTCGAAGCGTATACCCGTGGTTATCTGAAAAAGGCTACTTTTCTGACACCTGTTGAGCTTGGTAATCTGGCTTTTGGAGCTAAATTGCTCAGCTATATGCAATTGGTTCGCTTTTTCGGCGATTACCTGAATGGTGATACTTATTATAAAATTAAGCATGAACATCACAACTGGCAGCGCTCGCTGGCACAGTTTCGCTTGCTGCAGAGTCAGGAGGAGAATTTTGAAGCCATGCAACAAATCGTATTTAAATGCAAACAATAAACTAAAACAGATATGCGTCTAATCATTCAACCCGGTTTAGCTGAGATTTCGGCATGGAGTGCCGAGTATATTTCAGAGCGAATAAATCAGTATTCACCCACTGCCGACCGTCCCTTCGTACTGGGCTTACCAACAGGCTCCACGCCACTTGGCACCTACAAAAAACTCATTGAGCTCCACAAAGCGGGCAAAGTTTCTTTCAAAAACGTGGTTACTTTCAATATGGACGAATACGTTGGAATTCCCAAAAATCATCCACAGAGCTACCACAGTTTTATGTGGGATAATTTTTTCAGCCATATTGATATCCAAAAAGAAAATGTCAATATTCTGAACGGTAACGCTCCCGATTTAATAGCCGAATGCGAAGCTTACGAGGCTAAAATTAAGGCTATGGGCGGCATTCATTTGTTTTTGGGTGGTATAGGAGCTGATGGACATTTAGCCTTCAACGAGCCCGGCTCATCGCTTCGTTCGCGAACCCGTATCAAAACCCTCACGCAGGACACCATTATTGCCAACTCCCGTTTTTTTGAGAATGACATCAATCAGGTTCCCAAACTGGCATTGACCGTAGGCGTTGGAACCGTGATGGATGCACGTGAAGTGTTGATTTTGGTAAACGGACACAACAAAGCACATGCCCTGCAACAAGCTGTGGAAGGTTCGGTAAATCAGATGTGGACCATTACCGCACTGCAACTTCACCCCAAAGGCATTATTGTGTGCGACGAAGCCGCCACAGTAGAACTAAAAGTGGGGACGTATCGTTACTTTAAAGAAATTAATTAATGTGGTGATGTGATGATGAGTTGATGTTATAATCATATGTATTGTATTAATTGTTCATT
>JAYRXP010000560.1:0-1968 GCA_041917395.1 Paludibacter sp. | reverse complement strand
CAATTAAAAAATAAATTATAAACACATGAAAACTCCATTAATTGGTAAAACCGTCGAAGAAATAAAATCGATAGCTCTCGAACTTGGAATGCCTGCATTTACAGGAAAACAGATTGCAGACTGGATTTATCGTAAACGTGTTTTCTCGATTGACGAGATGACTAATTTGTCAGTCAAAAACAGAGAAGTTCTCGCTCAGACTTATGAAGTGGGTCGTTCGTTACCATCGCAGGAAACAGCTTCGGTAGATGGTACAAAAAAATTCCTTTTTACAACGCCTGATAATAATTTTATCGAAACAGTTTACATCCCCGACGAAGATCGTCATACACTTTGTGTGTCGTCGCAGGTGGGTTGTAAAATGAATTGTTTGTTCTGTATGACCGGTAAACAGGGTTTCACGTCAAACCTGTCGGCTGCCGAAATTCTGAATCAGATTCTTTCGGTGCCCGAGGCCGATAAACTTACCAATCTCGTTTTTATGGGTATGGGTGAGCCGATGGATAACCTGCCCAACCTGTTGCGTTCTCTTGAGGTTTTAACAGCCGATTATGGATACGCATGGAGTCCGCGAAGAATTACGGTATCTACGGTGGGTGTAATTCCTAAAATGAAGATTTTTCTCGAACAATCTAACTGTCATTTGGCAATAAGTATGCATTCTCCGTTTCCTGACGAACGTTTGAAGATAATGCCGGTAGAAAAAGCATATTCGATAACCGAAGTTTTAAATGAACTGAAAAAATACGATTTCAGACATCAGCGCCGCGTTTCGTTCGAGTACATTATGTTTGACGGATTTAACGATACGATGAGACATGCTGTAGAAATGGTTCGCTTGCTGAAAGGCATTGATTGCCGTGTAAATCTGATTCGCTTTCATGCAATTCCGAATGTTGAACTGAAAACTTCGAACGAAGGTAAAATGGTCTTTTTCAGGGATTACCTTACTTCAAACGGAATAACCACGACAATCCGCAAGTCGCGTGGCGAAGATATTTTTGCTGCTTGCGGAATGCTTTCGACACTCGAAAAACAAAAAGAGCATCAACCGGATTAAAATTTCAATACAATCAGCTTTCCTTGGCATCTGCATTTTTGATAGTTTATCCTCAAATCGCAAGTAAATATAAAGATTTTAAAACAGATATGTTTTTTGAAAAATATTCTTGTCAAACTACATTTTTTTGTTGCTTTAAATAAACTTTCGCATTTTAGCAAAGTTTTTTCTAAACTCAGAAGGCGTTATTCCCTTCCTTTTTTTAAACATTCGGTTGAAGTTTGATAAATTGTCAAAACCACATTTAAATGCAATTTCAGCGACATATTCATTCGTATTAACGAGTAAATGCGAAGCAAAACCAAGACGCAGGTCATTGAGATACTCTATAAAGTTTTTACCCGTTCGCTTCTTCATAAATCGACTAAATGATACGTCTGACATTCCAACGTGTTTGGCCACATCTGATAAACTAATCTCATTTTGATAGTTTGCATCCAGAAAATCAATTAATTTTTGTATACGTCTACTTTCGGATGAATCACTTTCATTAGTGAAGCTCCTGTTACATAATATACGTGAGTTTGGATCTAATGATAATTCGTACAGGATGTTTATTAATTCAATAACTGAGTAAAAACCATTATTGCTTGTAAAAAGTCCTTCAAGTCTGTTTTTTATTTCGAGTATTGTCGAGCGCGAGAATACAATTCCTCTTTTAGCATTTTCAAACATAACTGAAAGAGTATGAAATTGCCGTTTACTAAGTAAACTTTCAAGGAAGAGATCTTTATGAAATTGAATTGTGATTTCATGGATATTACCATTAGTACATTCGCCATTTACCCATCCGTGTTCTAATTTTTCGTTAGCGATCAGGCACAACTCCAAATCATCAATCGTTTCAATTGAATCACCCACAATGCGTTGCACGCCTTTCCCGTTTTCAATAAAATTAAGCTCAAATT
>JAYRXP010000559.1:0-1512 GCA_041917395.1 Paludibacter sp. | reverse complement strand
CCTTTTGAAATAAAATTGGGGTGCGTGCTACGTCCAAATCCATTCGTTGCGGATCATTCTGATCCATAGACCTGTGCGAGTCGTAACACCACCAATAGATTAACCGGCAACCAGAGTTTACAGCACGGTCGCACGCATCCTGCACATACATCTGGGCTGAATCGCTTTCGCCTGTAAAAGTTTCGAACCAATCCTGACCGGTAAGCCAATAATTGGGGTCGGTTCTTTCTTTGGGTAAAGCGCCGTATTCGCCAAGCATCAATGGTTTTCCAATAGCCGTACTTAGTGTGTTGAAACGAATTTCGTTCATCATAAAGTCCGACCCGTCGTTGGCACGAATCTGATAATTAGGTGCTTTACGCATGTAAAAATGAATATCCACGTTTTCGAACTCCGAATTGTCATATACAAGTCTATACATATTTTTGTACTGTGTATATGTATCCCGGTTTGTTGGCCATGCTGAGGCCGACGAGGTTTGCGGAATAATACTCAAACCATAAGCCATTTCCCGGATGAATGAACCCCCTGAAGTTACCATGCGCAGATTGTCAATTGCTTTTATTCGTCGTCCAACCTGTTTGTAGAACTGCGACAACTGAGCCATAGTTGGAAGTCGTTCACCATCAGCATTTACACGTGTTCCGGGCAAAATATCACATTTATTGGTCATTTCGTTGCTAACTTCCCACGCAAGAACTCCCCTGCGATTTTTGTAGCGGTTTATAGTTTCGTCGATATATTGATAAAGCAACTGACGTGATGCTGAAGTAGAATCGCCAACCAATTCGCGTAAATTTTCGGTTGTACTCCGGTCAACAAAATTTTCGCACATAAGCGAAACCACAGCCCGGATATTGAATTCTTCGCAGATATCAAGCGTTTTATCGAGTGGCAACCAGCAGGTTTCGTGTTTCAGCGGATTATTATAAGCTGTTATCCATGAATTGAATTTGGAATTGTGAACACAACCAAAAAGTCGAATGGTTTTAATACCAGCTTGTGCTAATTCCTGAATTGAGCTACGTTGCTTAACAACCATATCGTTTGTTGCTGTGAGCGAACGTCCGGCATTTATTTCGTCCCAAAATAGCCAACAAATATCAAACTTATTCCATCCTATTTCAGCAAATGGAGCTCCGTCTAAATAATATATGCCATTCTGAACACTCAATACGTCGTTTTTGGTCAATGCAGCAGCAAATCCTGTTTGAAAAAGAACAAGAGCAATGATAAGGGTTTTTCGCATGATTTGTTTTTGTGTTTGCAGGTGAAAGTAAAAAATGCAGTTAAAAACCCGATAAGAGATTAACTAACTGCATTTTACCCGTTGCGATATTTAAAAACTATAAAATTACTTTATAGACTTCGTTATTTATTTTTACAATAAACAGGCCTTTGCCCGATACGGCAAAATCTCGATTTTCGGCAACAAAGTTTTTAATTTCCAATCCATTAGCATTAACAAGTTGTACCGTTTTACCTATTGCGTTTTCAGGTAAATATATTTTT
>JAYRXP010000558.1:0-5708 GCA_041917395.1 Paludibacter sp. | reverse complement strand
TTTCCGACTGGCGTATCGTTTCTTCCGCTCTGGTTGTACACTTTAGTAACCAATGAAGCCGAATGTGTATGGTTTGGTATTTGATTCGATGTTAACGTTACTTCTTCCTGTCCGCCCATTTCACCTATTATGTATCCGGCACCCTGATGCATTGGTGCACGTCCTCTAAAGTCGGGAACATTAAAATAACTCTGACCATCGCCGCCATACGTAGTTCCAATTAATATAAATAAGGTTTCATATTCCGAGATTGGCAAACTCTGTCCATCGCAAAATGCCCAACCTACAGGGGCAAAATTTCCGGCAAACATACGAATTTCACCTATAAATTGCGCATTAGTACTTGAGAGTGATAAAAAGCTTATTATCAAAGCAATGTATAGTTTAGTGCTCATTTTTTTATTCATTTTTAATTAATTTTGACTTGGATAGATTCCCTGCAATGCAATTATAAAGTTTACAATGGTATAGGGAGCAATGTTGGAATGACTTTGAGTACCACCTACATTACCAATTGTATTGGTTGGGAGTGCAATCGAAGTGCCAGTAGTGTTCGATTCTGAACTAAATTCGTTTCCACGAGCTACATTTTTTGCAAAATAATTTCCAACAGGTGAGCTTAAATTGCCAGCTGCACTGTTAGCATTATGAGTAATTGTGGGCGTAGTAGCGTGTGTGTGCGATGGCATTTCGCCCAAAGTGAGTGTGTGCGTAGTGCTACCACTGGTTTCACCTTGATTGTGACCATTGCCTTCATCCATGGCAAGTTTGCCTCTCAAGTCGGGCAAAGCAAAAGAGGTTATGCCATTACCACCGTAAGTTGTGCCAAGTATTGAGAACAATGCCTGATTCTGATTTATTGGAAGTAACTGTCCGTTGCATAAAGCCCAGCCTCGTGGTGCAAAATTGCCAGAAAAAATTCGTATTTCACCTAAGTATGGATAATCTTGAGCAGCAACAGTAACCGTAAATAATACAAAAAATGCTATTGATAGTTTTTTTAGTTTCATAAAAAATAATTTAATGTTTAATTAATACGAGTTACCAGCGTTGTGGATAAATACCCTGAAGCGCAATGATGTAACGCAAAACCAGATAGGGCTGTAAGTTGTTGTGAGGCAATGACGAGCCTACATTTGATAGTTCTATTTTGTAATCGGTAGTTTTCATATTACTCCCTGCCGTAGCACTATACCCATTCGTAACATTGGCTGGATTTACATTTGCCGGCGAATCAGTATCTCCTGTTGTACCATTAGCGGGTAAAGTAACCGAACCGCTTGCAACCATCGAATGTTGATGACTTGGCAACTCGTTGGTACTTAGTGTGACATTATCAGCCCCGCCCGACTCGCCTAAATATCGATCTGTTAAACCTGAACCCTGACCTGCACCGATTGGAGTTCGTCCATTCAGGTTTGGCAAAGCAAAAGTAGTTTGACCATTGCCACCATAGTTTGTACCAAGCAACGAAAACAAGGCCGTGTTTTGTGAAATTGGCATAAGCTGACCATCGCAAAATGCCCAACCTTTAGGTGGGTAATTTCCGGCAAACATACGAATTTCACCTATAAATTGGTCTTGTGCTTTTATTACTAGAATAGCAAAAAACAAAACAAAAAATAGCGAAAGTTTTTTCATGTTGATTAATTTTGAATCTTATATATTTATTTTACACTTATTTCATTTAAACAGTATTTACACAACATAGTTCAATGATAATAAATAAAAAATTGGGCGAACCGGTTTTGGCTCGCCCAATTAGCGCAATTCATAAACAATACAAACGTTTTATAAGATTGTTCTCACGATAATGTAAATCAAACAATGTTAAGAATGGGTGTTTTTTTTAAAAACTGACACCTGCCTTTATTCCCAAATAGCTGATACTACTACCTGCATTGAGATGTATGCCTCCGTAAATAAATTTCCAGCGTACGTTAGCTCCAAAACCTAAGTAGTTTGAATTTACACCATTTGTTTTTTCGGATGCCGGCGAAAGAAGTGCAAAATGATAAAATAAATCAGGACTCAGAACCATACTTCCAATATTGATAAGGCCTCTAAATCCAACAGGGATTCCAAAATAGGCTTCGCTGGTAGCACCAACACTGGAAGCGTTGTACATGAAATATTTTCCTTCGAGACCCCATACTAATCCGATTGGCAGGCTTGACCAGTCTTTCCATGAGCTGAAACGCAGGTGCTGATAACCAATTCCAAGGTCGACATTGCCGCTTTTTGGGAAATAAACGAAGTTGTTTTCTTTCACTTTTCCGCGTGATTCGAGCTTACTTCGGTTTGCAAAACGGAGGTTATAACCCATGATTCCCGATTTCTCGTAGTTGCCAAAGTTTTCAAGCCCTATATTGATAGTTTTGAATATATAGTCATCTTTTTCAAATTCGTCGGTCGATAGATTGGAACCCCAGTTTCCGCCACCACCGGAATAATTTCCACCGCCTGAGTATGTGCCACCGCCGCTAATGTAAACGTTCGAATTTTTGGATCTTTTTTTCGACGATTTTACTTTCGACGATTTCACTTTTGATGTTTTCAGATTGATAGTTTGCGGATTGTCATCGCAAGGGCTACCGGCAGGTAATCCACCCACTTTTGCCGCTTTCTGAAGTTTCGACAGTAAGTCGAAATCCGGAATTATTTCAGCAACTACCACTGTTTCTTTCACTTCCTCTTTTTTCTCTACCAACTCTTGTTCTACTCCTTCGCGTCCGTAGGTGTTTTTGTCAATAATTTTCACCTCTACTCTGCGGTTTTTGGCGCGTCCTTCGTCGGTGGCGTTCGATGCTACAGGTTTTTCTTCGCCATAACCTTTAGCATAAATTCTGTCGTCGGCAATTCCTTTACCAACCAAGTAGTTTTTCACCGAGTTCACACGTTCCTGCGATAAAATCTGATTCGATTCACTGGAGCCGATACTGTCGGAGTGCCCGCCCAACTCAATGCTAATCGGGTTTTTAACCAAAATTTCGTTCAATTTATCCAACGAAGGAAGTGATTCCGATTTTAAGGTAGCTTTTCCTAAATCGAAGAAAATGTTATCCAACTTAAAGGTTGCCCCTTTGGTAGCCCGCTGCACTTTGATATTCTTGAGTACATCGATGTATTTTGTTTCTTCCGAAAGCCATGCATATTTGCGTTCAGCAATTAATTTTTGCAAATCAATATTGGTTGTATTCAGGTTTTTGAATAAGGTTTCGTAAGCAGCAAACGAACCTTTCAGGTCATAAGATTCCGACTTATTCAACTCTTTTAGCTGCGTATTAAAACTATCAACATTTGCCGATAAAGCTTCCAGTTTCTTTTGTGAATCGGCTCCAATACGTTCGCGGATATTGTATTTTGGTAAAAATTTCGAAGGATCTGACAAGTCAATTTCTTCGGAATAATACAAAAAGCCTTTCATGTTAATTTCCAACAAATATTTTTCGAAAGGTAAATTTACGGTATATGTTCCGTCGGTAATTTGCGAAGGCACAATGGTTTGCACGGCGTTTGTCCGTAAATTGGTCAGACGAAGGTTAACTGCCGCCGCCGAGTCTTTTTCGTTGGTTACCGTTCCGTAAAGTGTTATGGTTTGCTCCGGACGGGCAATTTCGGGCATTACAAACTGGAAAATATCATATTCGCCCGGTGCGCCTACTTCGGAATATTTAACCGTATAACCAATTGTACCTGTGTTGTTTACTGTAATATCTTCGTCGTCCTGCAAGGTATTAATGTAACGTCCGAGGTTAATCGGTTCGCTCCAGTTAGTCCAACTGTCGTCCAGCCGTTTTGCCATAAAAATATCTTTTCCACCAAAGCCATTGTGACCGTCGGACGAGAAATAGAGCGTTTTACCATCGGCTCCAAAAGCAGGGCGTGTTTCCGACTTTTTGGTATTAATAATTTTGCCTAAGTTTTTAGGTTTTGTCCAACCTTTGTCGGTAATTTGCGTAAAATACAAATCGTAACTGCCCACCTGTCCGGGTAATTTGTTGTTTGTGACATACACGAGCGTTTTTCCATCCGGACTAATAGCAGCCTGTGCTTCCCATTTTTTTGTATTGATGGCACCACCAATATTACACGGAACTGACCAACTATTGCCATTTTTAACCGAATAGAAAAGATCGCCGCCGCCAAAAGTGCCGGGATAATTTCCGAACAAAATGGCAATGCGACCATCGGCGCTAATGGAATAAAGTGTTTCGTGCGAGTCGGTACTCAATGCATTGAAAAGTTTAGGTTCGCCCCACGTTCCATCCAAATTTTTGTCCGAATAAAAAATATCTTCGCCACCGAGTCCACCTTTACGGTCTTCGGCTTTGAAGTACAAACGGTTACCATCCGACGAAATGCGCGGAACCGATTCCGAACCCGCCGTATTGATAGCTCCTTTTATAGGAAACATGGGCGATTCCGAATCGTTTCGTTTCAATAGGGCAATAAACCAATCGGCATACGCTTTGTCGGCTTTTGCAAATTTGGTTTTGTAGTTTTCCATAGCTTCGATGGCTGCCGGAAAGTTTTTAACGCCCAAATAGGATTTGGCCAAATTCAAATAATTCTGCGGTTTTTTACCCACCTCCTCGGTGTAAGCTGCAATAGCCACCGAATACTGTTTGTTTCGAAAATACTTATCGCCTTGCGAAAAGGAGAAAATACTTGCCATAAACAAGGCTGAAAATAGTAATAATTGTTTTTTCATATCGTTCATTTTGAGTGTTTTCCTACTCGTTTGGCTTTTCGGCTTCGCCCCGTTTCGAGTGGTTACGGCTCCACTATAATTTGCGCTATTCTAAACTTTTGACGTATAATTCAAATATAAATTCACCATCTTTTTCTTTTAAAAGCAATTCAACAACAGATTTATCCGGCTGATTTTTATGTACATATATCTGATTTCTTCCATCTTCGGTTGTTCTATAGCCATAGTTACTACCCAAAGCAGACTGTATCATATTCTGGGCTTTCTCGGCCTTTGCAGCAAAAGTTTCGGCAGTGGCAATCTGGAAAGTAGGCACAACATAAAAAACAATTCCCAACGTTCGGTCTTCGATAAAACTGCTGTAGCCGGGAAGAAAATACTTCGTACGGTAGCAGGTAAATCCTCTTCCGTAGTCTGTTTCGACACCCATTATAGCTTTAAATCCGGTTTTTGCTTCTTCAATTACCTTACGCAGTGCTACACTAAACTCATCGTTACTCATTTTAGCAGTAATAAATCCAAAATCGTAGTATGCTTTTTTGGGGTTGCTATCAAAAGCAGATTTTTTCTCGTCGGCATCGAACTCAAAACTCAGGTCAGTTTTTCCGCCAAGCGTAGTCAATTTAAATCGGGCGCTGTACAATCTGAAACCCTTATCGTTTGTAACAAAGAAGGTGTAGTACTCCGAAATTTTCAATGCATCGGTAGAGAATGTGGTATTAATGCCGGGGAAACAGCTTTTTAAAGCCGCTTGCAATGTATTCATTTTTTGTACGGCTTCAGCTTTCGAACTAAATGTTCCAAAATCGGCTTTAAATCGATAACTATTTCTGTTTTGAATTATTCTGTTCGAATTGGCTTCGGTTATTTGAATACTACTAAAATAAGTAGTAGGATACTTCACGGCAACATCTGCTTCCTTTTTTATATCCATAAACGCTTCCGTTGCATTTTTCTCGAGCATGGGCAATGCTTCGCAAAAGCTCAATTTTTG
>JAYRXP010000557.1:0-1771 GCA_041917395.1 Paludibacter sp. | reverse complement strand
GAAAGCTGGTTGCGTAAATCAGAAACAATGCGTATCAACATTACGCAAACTGCTGCCGACACCACTGTTTACGGCGACCAACCATCGCCAATGGCTAAAGTATTGAATATTGGTGCCTTTGCACTGTACAAAAAAGTAATTGACCCCAAATACTTTAACATAAACTTTGGACTTCGGTTGGATTATTTTGAAACTTCGAACGACACACTATTCAAAGAATTATTCAGATATAAAATAGATAACAACGTTCGCACGAATGATAATTCCGGCAGAATTGTCCGGATTTTGCCAAATCAAAAACCCGATTTTTCGTTTTCAGCGCATGTCGACTTTGAGTACCTTCCCGCCAAACGAAATCTGATTACACTTTCGTTGGCAACGGCTTATCGTATTGCCACTATTGAGGAACGCTACAAATACATTGAAGTTGGGGGCACGCCAAAAATCGGAAATCCGAATCTGAAGCCGGAAAAAGGAGGTTTTTCGAATTTAAGTTACATTTATTCAGGTAAGAATATTGTTCTTAAAACCGATGTTTTTGCGAATTATATTTTTGATTTGATTGCCGAAACTCCCGGCACCTACACACCTGTAAGCGGGCAACCCATTGCTGCTCTCATTTCGAACAACATAAACAAAGCTTTATTTATTGGAGGCGAAATGGAAGTTAACTGGCTAATCAATAAGTCGTTTTCTGCATTTGCAAATGCTTCGTATGTAAGAGCTAAAGATGTAAGTAACGGTAAATTTCTGACACAAATTCCGCCCATGCATGGCGTGGCACAACTAAATTACCGTTTCCCGAAATACTTGAATGCAGGTTTGGCTGCACAGTGGGCTACAACGCAAAACGAAGCTGCCGAAAATGAAGCTAAAACTCCGGGGCATTTCATTTTAAACTTTGATATTCAATCGGTTAATATGAAATTGAAACAGTCAACATTAAAACTGGCAGCAGGCGTAGAAAATGTGCTTAATAAAGCTTATAAAAATCACTTATTTGCCACACGAGGATTGGATTATTATGAGCCGGGCAGAAACGTATTCATTAAACTGAATTTGGGATGGTAAATTCAATTCTTACAAAAAAGGCTGTTAAATCAACCGTAATTGTACTGATGTGTTTCATTTGCGTTTCCTGCAACAATAACAATGAACCTACGGTTTACACATCGTACGCAGGCAGTTGGAAATGCGACGAAACCAGTTCGATAAGCGGATACAGCAAACCATACATGGTTATAATTGACAAAAGTCAGACTGACACAACACAATACATTATCCGCAATTTTTTTAATACAGGAAATAATCAAATGATTATTATCGAAATTGACAACAATGAAATTGAACTTCTTCAACAACCAACGAGTGGACAAATATTGCAGTCGTTTAGCGGAGAATATACACCATATTCGCGTATAAAAATCACATATACCATGTACGATGGTGAACGCGATGTGTTTTTTGAAGCATTATATACCCGAAAATAACGTTTAATTACAATCCGATATTGAGATATAGCTTATTGATATTGTTTATAGGATTTTTTCTCTCCACAGCGGCTCAGGAAAAGGGATATGCATCGTTCTACAGTAAACGTATGCATGGAAGAAACACGTCCAATGGCGATAAATACCACAACGATAGTATGACGTGTGCTCACAAAACCTATCCTTTTGGTTCCAGACTCCTGGTTGTAAATCCGGTGAACAATAAATTTGTGGTTGTTAAAGTTACCGACAGAGGGCCGCATGCACGCAACCGTATCATT
>JAYRXP010000556.1:0-1843 GCA_041917395.1 Paludibacter sp. | reverse complement strand
TAAACGGTGCCGGAGCAAAAGACAGCATTGCCAACCGTGTAGCTCAGATTAAATCGCAGATTGCCACCACAACTTCGGATTACGACCGCGAAAAACTGCAGGAACGTTTGGCTAAATTGTCGGGCGGTGTGGCTGTGCTTTACGTTGGTGCTGCTTCGGAAGTGGAAATGAAAGAAAAGAAAGACCGCGTTGACGATGCATTGAGTGCAACCCGTGCTGCTATCGAAGAAGGTATTGTTCCCGGTGGTGGTGTGGCTTATATCCGCGCTATCGACAGCCTTTCAGGCTTAAAAGCGGCCAACGATGACGAAGCTATCGGTATGGATATCGTGAAACGCGCTATCGAAGAGCCATTGCGTCAAATCGTGTTCAATGCCGGAAAAGAAGGTGCTGTTGTAGTTCAGAAAGTGCGCGAAGGCAAAGATGACTTCGGTTACAATGCCCGCACCGATGTGTACGAAAACTTCTTTGCTGCCGGTGTGGTCGACCCCGCTAAAGTTACGCGTGTAGCGCTTGAAAATGCAGCTTCTATCGCTGGTATGTTCCTGACTACCGAATGTGTAATTACCGAAAAGAAAGAAGATAATCCTGCTCCGCAAATGCCTATGGGCGGTGGAATGGGCGGTATGATGTAAAATCAATGCATAATGAAGAATTTATAATTCGCATTTAATCGTTGTGAATTATAAATTCTGAATTGAAAACTAACTTCCCGCAGGCGAAATCCTGTGGAATCTATATATACAGACAACCTTTGCAATAATTTTATTGCAAAGGTTTTTTTTGTATCGTATTGTTTTTCAGTGTTCTATTTGTTTTTATGAAAGATTATAAGTTTATGAATGTATTCAATTAAAGAAATATTTCTTTAATCATTGGTAATTCCGAAAGAATTTAGTACATTTGCAAAACTTTTCAGATTGGTACCTGGATTGTTTAATCTTCTCAAATACAAATATATACAAAGTGCAATTATAAATTAAAACAAAAAATCTATGTGGTTAATTGATTCATCTATCGGGCGAAAGCTCATTATGAGTATTACAGGGGTTTTCCTTGTGTTATTCCTCATTTTTCATGGCACAATGAATTTCGTTGTGTTATTTTCAGCCGATGCTTACAACATGATTTGTGAGTTTTTGGGAGCCAACTGGTATGCCCTTGTTGGTACAAAAATTCTGGCATTAGGATTTGTGGTGCATATTATTTATGCTATTTATCTCACATTCCAAAATCGCAAAGCTCGTGGTAATATACGCTATGCGGTGTCAAAAACGCAAAAAGGAGTTAGTAAAGCTTCGCAAAACATGTTGGTTCTCGGAGCTATCGTTCTCGGATTTATGGCGTTACATCTGTATCAGTTTTGGGCAAAAATGCAGTTGGTGGAAATTAACCACAAATTAGGCTGTTCGGTTGACGAAAGTTTGCTTTCAACGGCTGCAAATGGAGCTTTCTGGATTAAATATTATTTTTCTCAACCTTTGTATTCTGCTCTTTACATTGTATGGTTGGTTGCTTTGTGGTCGCACCTTACACATGGTATCTGGAGTGCTTTGCAAACAACCGGGTTAAATAACAACATCTGGTTACCACGTGTAAAAGTGATTTCGAACATCTTATCAACCATCATTATTTTGATGTTCATATCTATTCCGGTTTATTTTCTTTTAGGTTTCACTATCTAAATAGTAATTTGTAAATAGTAAAATAACAAATAAGATTATGGCAAAAAAACAAGATACTACTTCGGTAGAAGCAC
This sequence comes from Paludibacter sp., assembly GCA_041917395.1. Taxonomy (GTDB): domain Bacteria; phylum Bacteroidota; class Bacteroidia; order Bacteroidales; family Paludibacteraceae; genus Paludibacter. Next base: position 84 of record JAYRXP010000556.1, on the reverse strand, counting down.
CTTTTATTGATGCTAAAATTCCCGCCGGACCTCTGGCTGAAAAGTGGAGCAATTACAAAGCGCATCAAAAATTAGTAAACCCTG
>JAYRXP010000555.1:0-3583 GCA_041917395.1 Paludibacter sp. | reverse complement strand
TTCAGACCATTGGTGTCGAGCACTACTTTAAGCTGATAGTTTTCGGCTACTTCCGGATTGTGTATCAGTTTTTCGGGAATTTCAACACTTTCTACCGTAATGTTATCCCAACCGGCAGCAATTTTGTCCTTCCACGCAGCAATTTCGGTAGCTTTTTTGAAGTTGTTTTCGCGTAAGACAGCCGAACGTGTAGCCAGTTTTGTATAGAACTTCTGAATGTAATCATCAATCATTCGTTTAGTTGTATAGCGCGGTGTGATAAGCGCAATCGAGTTTTTGATATACTGAATCCATTCAGGTGAGTAGCCTTTGGTGTTTTTAGCAAAATAAAGCGGAACAATTTCATTTTCGAGCATGCTGTAAATTGTGGCAGCATCCAACTGGTCCTGATGTTCCTGATTTTGATAAGTACGTTTTTCGGTCAAAGCCCAGCCTGCACCTTTTACATAGCCTTCGAGCCACCAACCATCGAGTACAGAGAAGTTCAATACACCATTCATTTGCGCCTTTTCTCCAGATGTTCCCGAAGCTTCGAGCGGACGTGTAGGTGTGTTCAACCAAATGTCAACACCCGAAACAAGGCGTTTTGCCAGTCGCATATCGTAGTTTTCAAGGAAAATTACTTTTCCGAGGAACTGAGGCATACGCGAGATTTCGATGATACGTTTAATCAGACCCTGACCACCACCATCGGCAGGATGCGCCTTTCCGGTAAACAGGAACTGTACGGGGCAATTCGGGTTGTTAACGATACGCTCCAAACGTTCCAGGTCGGTAAATAACAGGTGAGCACGTTTATAAGTTGCAAAACGACGTCCAAAACCAATAATCAGTGCATTCGGATTAATCGACTCCAGAATGTTTACAATGCGCGATGGATCGCCCTGATTCTTAAGCCAGTTTTCGCGGAACTGTACTTTTATAAAGTCAATCAGTCTGTTTTTCATGTGCATACGGGTATTCCAGATTACTTCGTCAGGAATATCATACACTTTTTGCCATATTTTCATGTTCGACTGGTCGGCATAGAAATCTTTTGAGAAATATTTTTCGTAAACAGCTTTCCATTCCGAAGCGGTCCATGTAGGCAGGTGGACACCGTTAGTAACATAATTAACATGCAGTTCTTCAGGGAAGTAACCCTTCCAGATTGGGTTAAACATTTCCTGCGAAACCTTGCCATGCAACCAGCTTACACCGTTTACTTCCTGACAGGTATTACAAGCAAAAACGCTCATGCTGAATTTATCTTCTTTATCTCCGGGATGTTCACGTCCCATATCGATAAATTCATCCCACGAAAGCTGCAATTTTGCAGGATATTCGCTCATATATTTACCAAACAGTTCTTCGGTAAAGCTATCGTGACCGGCAGGAACCGGTGTGTGTACTGTATAAAGCGAACTGGCACGAACTACTTCAAGAGCTTGCGCGTGAGTAAGTCCTTTTTCCTGTGTTAAATCAACGAGGCGTTGTACGTTTATCAGAGCAGCATGTCCTTCGTTGCAATGGTAAACATGTTTTTCAATTCCTAATTTTTTCAGGGCAAGTATACCGCCAATACCGAGCATAATTTCCTGTTTCATACGGTTTTCCCAGTCACCACCGTAAAGCTGGTGTGTAATTGGCCGGTCAAACTCGCTGTTCATTTCATTGTCTGTATCGAGCAGATAAAGTGCGATACGACCCACCGATACTTTCCAGAGATAAGCGTATACAATACGACCCGGATATGGAACTTCGACCACCACAGGTTGATCATTCTCGTCTTTAACCTGTTTAATAGGCAGATTGTTGAAATTCTGAGCTTCGTAGAGTGGCACCTGCTGTCCGTCGACCGAGAGAGTTTGTGTAAAATAACCGTAGCGATACAAAAATCCGATAGCAGTTAAATCAACAGCGCAATCGCTGGCCTCTTTCAGATAGTCGCCTGCCAGAACACCTAAGCCGCCCGAATAAATTTTAAGAACCTCGGTAAGACCATATTCCATGCTAAAATAAGCAATTGTAGGTCGATCGGTGCGGTAAGGCGTATTGATGTATGCTTTGAAATTATCGTAGATTGCATCCAGTTTTGCCAGAAACTCCTGATCGTTTGCCATTGCTGTCAGTTTTTCATAACTCAGGATATTGAGCAACGAAACAGGATTCGAGTGTGCTTTAACCCACGATTCAGGACAAATTTTGCGGAACATGTTTTTAGCATCGCTGTTCCATACCCACCACAGGTTATGAGCAATTTCTTCCAGTTTTTTGAGGTTTTCGGGTAAATTCGATTTCACGTTGATTACCTTCCAACTTGGTTCATTCACATTGTTTACTTTGATTTTCATAAAAAATAATTTTTACTCTGAATACTAATACCTTTTATATTAATGAATTAATGAAAATTCATTGCTGATTTAATTATTGAATTTCTGCGCAAAGTTAAAAAAAACGTGTTTTGCAGCTTATAGTACACTGACTAAACTGATTGCAATCTATTTCAAACGTTTGCGAAACAAATCTGTAACCTTTTGTTTCTGTTTTCGATAGCGATTTTGTAAGCCTCCGTGTAATAGGTTATAAAGTTTTCCCACAGTGCTTTCTGAGCAACTGCCGAGGCTTTTTTGCGAATGGAAGTAAGCTGTTTGGCATCAGCTTTACTAAAGTCGTAAATCATGGCAGCAATTTTTTTAGCAACTTCGTAACTGTTGTAGTCCGAACGATGAATGACTCCCACACCTGTTTCTATACCACATGGTGTGGCAGAAACCCACTGTCCGAAGCCGGATAAGTCGGTTGTAATGGTTGGTACCGAAAAAGCTACACTTTCGAGTGGCGTATATCCCCACGGCTCGTAGTACGATGGAAAAACTGTCAAATCAAGCCCTATCAACAAATCGTAATAAGTTTTATTGAAAATACCGTCTTTACCATCAAGATAAGATGGAACAAAAATAACTTTCACACGTTCATTTTCCTGATTGTGAATATGAAACCAGTGAAGTGTTCCCATTACATTGTCGTTGTAATAATCGTGAAGCTCGTGCGTTGTTTTCCGGTTGAACGAATATAGTTTGGACTCGGGATGATTCAGACTGTGCAACAAATCCTGCCGCGGACCTTTGCTCCAGGCAGGCACCATTATAAATGCTACCACCTGACGGTTCATATCCTGAAAATCATACAGGTACCTCAGCGCTTCAATATAGGTGTCAATTCCTTTGTTTTTAAACTCGTAACGCCCGGCCGTTCCTGTAAAAAGCGCATCGTCGGCCAACTTATAGCCCAAAAGCGTTTCGGCAACGTGGCGTAATGTTTTACGGGCTTCGTTTCGTTTGGTTGTAAAAGCACGCCCTTTAGGCACAAAATCGTCTTCAAAGCCATTTGGCGTTACAATATCGGGTTTTCGTTCGAGGAGTTGTTCACATTCTTTGGCAGTAATTTCGCTCACTGTCGTAAAACAATCGACCTCGTGAGCGCCCGCTTTTTCTGTCGAATGTTTCGAAACCATATTCAGTTCGTAAGCCATCTGATCGCCATTATACTCAGTCAGATAATCATATAATGGTTTATGATTGCCCGCAATGGAACGTCCGAT
>JAYRXP010000554.1:0-2004 GCA_041917395.1 Paludibacter sp. | reverse complement strand
CTGTAAAAAAGGGCAGAACGTTCACAACAAACCTGAACACATCATTCAGCAACAATGAAAACGACAGCTACAATCTTTCGAATAAATTTACACCGGTCAACACAACCAAAGTGGATCAATATACCCAAAACGAATCGGATCGTTACAATGTAAGTGTGCGGTTTTCGTTTGTCGAACCGCTATGGAATATAAAAAACATGCTGGAGACATCGGTTTCGCTCAAAAGTACAGTGAACACTTCTGAGAAAAACCAGTATGACAACCTCAACGAAGGAAAAATTGACAGCACATACAGTAACGTTTTTAAAAACAACTTTTACAGCGAAACTCTGGAATTAAACTATCGTTATACCGAAAAAAATTACAATATCACACTGGGGTTCAAAGGTGAACCTTCGCAAACCTACAGCTACCGGACGTATGCTAACGGAGCAGTTCGACCATACGAAAATGAAGTGATAAATTATGCTCCGAACGCACGTTTTCAGTACAATTTTGGCAAAAAAGAGTTTGCACGCATCGATTACCGGGGCAACACCGACCAGCCAAGCGTGAGCCAGATGCAGCCCGTAAAAAACAATTCAAATTTGATGAACGAAACGGTCGGAAATCCGTATCTTAATCCATCTTTCTACCAAAATTTACGTGTGATGTACAGCAAGTTTAACGACAAAAAATTTTCGTCGTTCAACCTGTGGTTTAGTGGTTCGATAACCAAAGACGCTTTGGTTACAAACAGTATTTACGACGATACAAATAAACAATACAGTCAAACTGTAAATGCAAAAGAAAAACCATACAGTTTCAACGGGAATATAATGTTCAACACACCACTCATTGCGAAGCGTTTACACTTCAACACAAGCACTTCGGGTGGATACAATATGCGCTATGGCTATACTGCGCGCAATATTAATAACGACGAAATCGATGTTGAAAAGTTACAACTTGGTGATTTGAGTAAAACCGGACGTGTAAGTGCCGAGCAACAATTTTCGCTCACCTTTACACACGAAGTAGTTGAAATCGGAGCTCGTGGCGGGCTCAAATACTCGAATACTGTTAACAATTTAAATCCCACACCCTCGACAACTTACGACTGGAATACAAGCGGAAACCTCGTTTTGCACTTGCCATATAGCATTAATATCAGTTCAGATATAAATTACACCACCCGTAAAGGTTACAGCAATTTCGATCTGGACGAAACAATATGGAATGCTTCGGTTGATAAAGCTTTGTTTAAGGGAAAAGGCGTTTTAGCTCTGAAATGGAATGACATTCTGAAACAACGACTCAATATTCGTCAGATCATTGGCGACAATTATATTTCGTACAGCAAATTCAATACGCTCACTTCATTCTTTATATTAAGTTTTAGTTATAAGCTAAACAGTTTTGGCGATAACAAACAAAACGACAGAGGATTCAGAGTAACAACCGACCACAGACACGATGGCATGGGATACCCTCGCCGGGGCGATGGCGGAGGTTTTGACCGCAGAGAATTCTAAATTCAGATCACATAGTTTACAAAGAGAGTTTCAGGTTTACTGAAGCTCTCTTTTTCTTTTTATCCAAAAGTTAATCTATGTTATTTGTTTCGATTTTAAAAATTCATATAACACTGTAAAACAACCACTTGTAAAATTGCAGAAATTTTTCTCTAAATTTACCGTGTTCGCACACGGAATTATTTTTGCAGAATGAAAATAAACCACTACTTTTGCGGCGAATTTAAAACCGTGTGCGCACACAGAACATCAAAACAGCAAATTATTTCATTTAAAATCATATTTATAAAAAAGAGTTATGGAAAGATTGAACAGAGTTTCGGCTAACATTACAAAAACCTATCCCGAAAGAATTATCCAGTTTGGCGAAGGAAATTTTCTACGTGCTTTTATCGATTGGATGGTTTATAACATGAACCAAAAAGCAGATTTTAACTCCAGCGTAGTGGTAGTTCAGCCACTCCCCACCGGCATGATTGAAATGCTGAAT
>JAYRXP010000553.1:0-12312 GCA_041917395.1 Paludibacter sp. | reverse complement strand
TTGGAAATAACCAAATATCCGGTTTACAAACGTGCTCAGAGTGGCATTGGCTATCTGGCGCAGGAAGCATCTGTATTCCGCAAAATGACGGTGGAAGATAATATCCGTTCGGTGCTCGAAATGACGAAATTCAGCAAAGAATACCAAAAGGAAAAACTCGAAACGCTGATTTCCGAATTCAATCTGGAGCATGTGCGCCTGAACATTGGCGACCGGCTTTCGGGTGGTGAACGCCGCCGTACGGAAATTGCCCGTTGTCTGGCCATCGAACCTCGTTTCATTATGCTCGACGAACCTTTTGCCGGAGTCGACCCCATTGCCGTTCAGGATATTCAGGATATTGTGTGGAAACTCAAGGATAAAAATATCGGCATCCTGATTACCGACCACAATGTGGACGAAACACTTTCGATCACCGACAGGGCTTACCTGCTTTTCGAAGGCAAAATTTTGTTTCAGGGAACTTCGCAGGAACTGGCCGACAATCCGCTGGTGCGCGAGAAATACCTCGGTCGCGACTTTAAACTGAAAGAAAAAACAAGATTGATGTGATGATAATTTGATGTGATGATGTGAAAATTTAAGAACAGATAATCATATCACCACATCACCACATTATCACATCACCACATTATCACATCACCACATTATCACATTATCACATCATCACATCAACCCTCACCATATTAGGATGCGGTTCGGCGCTGCCAACCAGAAGTAATTTTCCGTCGTCACAAATCGTGGAGATGCGCGACAAGCAGTATATGATTGATTGTGGCGAGGGAACCCAGATCCGGATGCGTCAAATGAATGTGAAGACCAATCGCCTGGGACATATTTTTATTTCGCATTTGCACGGCGACCATGTGTTTGGACTTATCGGGCTTATTTCCAGTTTCGGAATGCTCAACCGCACTGCCGATTTACATATACACGCTCCGAATGGTTTGGAGCAGATTATGTTGCCTCAACTGCAATTCTTTTGCGATGATCTGCCTTTTCAGGTTGTTTTTCATACCTTCGATACCAAAAAGAATGAATTGATTTTTGAAGATCGCTCGGTACAGGTTTTTAGTATTCCGCTGAAACACAGGGTGCCTTCGGCCGGTTTTCTTTTTGAGGAAAAGCCCCGCGACAGACATATAAAGCGGGATATGATTGATTTTTATGGAATTCCGACCTGGCGTATTCCCAAAATAAAGCAGGGTGAAGATTTTGTAACCGATGAAGGTGAAATCATTCCCAACGAACGGCTCACGACGATGCCCGATAAACCGAAACGCTTTGCTTATTGCTCGGATACGGCTTATTCCGAAAAAATTATACCCATTATCAGCGGAGTGAATCTGCTGTTTCACGAGGCTACTTTTATGGACGACGAAGCTGTGCGCGCCAAAAATACACAGCATTCCACAGCTGCTCAGGCCGCAACCATTGCCCTGAAAGCCAATGTTGGCCAACTGATTATCGGACATTATTCGGCACGATATTCCAATAAAAACGGTCTTCTGCGCGAAGCTAAGGCTGTTTTTGAAAACACGGTTTTGGGAGAAGATATGAAGATTTACGAATTTTAAAAAAAATACAGGTTGAATATGAAAACAGCATTTGTAACCGGAGTTACTTCCGGATTTGGAAAAGCTTTTGCGCTGCGTTTGGCAAAACTCGGTTATAATCTTATTATCACGGGTCGCCGGGCCGACAGACTGAACGACCTGACAGCAGCTATACGTACTGAATACGGAGTGGAGGTATTGCCATTGTGCTTCGATGTGCGTGATAATGAAGCCTGCAACGTGGTAATTGCTTCGTTGCCCGACACTTTTAAAACAATTGACCTGCTCGTAAACAATGCCGGTCTGGCAGCGGGAGCATCGCCTTTCGACGAAAGTGAACTCGATGATTATGAGCGAATGATTGACACAAATGTAAAGGGGTTGCTCTACATAACCAAACTTATTGTGCCGTTGATGAAGATACGAAAAGCAGGTCATATCGTTAATATCTCGTCGATTGCAGGTATCGAGGTTTATCCCAACGGAAGCGTGTATTGTGCTACCAAACATGCTGTGAATGCAATTACAAAGGGCCTGAGACTCGATTTGTTAAAGTATGGAATCAAAGTGAGTTCCATTTCGCCGGGCATGGTCGAAACCGAATTCTCGGTGGTTCGCTATCATGGCGACGAGCAAAAGGCAAAAGCAGTATATGCCGGAATCGTGCCACTGAATGCAGAGGATATTGCGGACGCGCTCGAGTTTATTGTAACGCGCCCCGACCATGTGAGTATAAACGATATACAAATTAATCCCAAACAGCAGGCAAACACGTATTTAACACACCGGATATTGGATTAAATTGCCAAAAATCACATATCTACGGCTAAAAAATGCAAATAATAAAAAAAAATAGCTTATTTTTGTGCTTCGCTTCTTTTTCGAAGGGAATGGCGCTTTATCCGGCATCTTTTTCATTAGCATTCGGAGCCGGTATTACAACTTGAAAACAAATTTATAAATAACTGAAAATGAGCTCACTTGATTTAAACAAGGAAAATGAAAACTTAGCAGAAGTTCCTGTAAACGAAGCTATTGATACTCCGACAGTAACCGAAATTTCAGAACCGGTTGTTGCTGAAATTGTCGAACCGTTAATCTCAGACTCTCCAAAAACGGATTACACACTTTATAGCCGCAGAGAACTTCTGGATGCGCTGAAAGCGTTGGTTGATGGTGAAATTGAACAGATTAAGGACGATGTTGAAAGTATCAAACAACTTTTTTACAAAAAACAAAAAAGCGGGTTGGAAGAGCAGAAAAAGTTATTTATCGATAACGGTGGCGAAGAAGCCGACTTTGTAGCGCAGCCCGACGAACTCGAAACGGAACTGAAATCGCTTTTGAACGATTATAAAAGTCGTAAAACAGCTCTTATAGCCAAACTCGAAAAAGAAAAAGAACAGAATTTGCTCGAAAAACAGCATATTCTGGAGCAAATGAAAACCCTGGTTGAAAGCAACGATGATGTGTCGTCGCATATTGCCGAGTTTAAAAATCTGCAACAGAAATGGAAAACCATTGGCAATGTACCTGCACCTGTGGCTACATCGCTTTGGAAACAATATAATACCTATCAGGAAAAATTCTGGGATTTAATTAAGATCAACAACGAGTTCAGAGAGTATGATTTTAAGAAAAATCTGGAAGCTAAAACCCTGATTTGCGAAGCCGCCGAACGATTGGCCGACGTGGAAGATGTAATTTCGGCATTCCAGCAATTGCAAAAATTTCATGCCGAGTGGCACGAACTCGGACCTGTTGCCCGCGAACACCGCGACGAAATATGGAACCGTTTTAAAGAAGCCTCGGGTGTTATTAATAAAAGACATCAGACTCATTTCGATTCTATTCGTCAGCTCGAGGAAGAAAACCAGAATGTCAAAATTGCTCTTTGCGAAAAGATTGAAGCTTTTGATTATAAATCGCTTTCGACCTACAAAGCGTGGGATGATGCTACTCAGGCCATACTTGCCTGGCAGGAAGAGTGGCGCACACTCGGATTTGCTCCGCGTAAAACAAATCAACAACTCTTCGAGCGTTACCGCTCACTTTGCGATGCGTTTTTTGCTGCAAAAAATGAATTCTACAAAGCATCCAAAACGGTTTTAAATCAGAATCTGGAGAAAAAGAAAGCATTGTGCGAACAGGCAGAAGCTCTTAAAGACAGTACCGACTGGAAGGAAACGACAGACAAACTTATTCAGCTGCAAAAAGAATGGAAAACTGTAGGTCCGGTTGCCAAAAAACTGTCAGACGAATTGTGGAAGCGGTTTATATCGGCCTGCGATTACTTTTTTGAGCAAAAAGGTAAAGTGGTTTTGAGCACTAAAAGTGTTGAAGGTGATAACCTGCTGAAGAAGAAAGAACTTATTCAGAAAATAAAAGATCTGAAAAGCGAGGGTAATGGTAGCGAAACGCTGGCTGCGCTCCGTGCACTTATGGCCGAGTGGAATACGATTGGGCATGTGCCGTTCAAAGAAAAGGATAAAGTGTACAAGGAATACCGCGAGGCTGTAGATCAGCAGTTCGAAGTATTAAATGTTGATGCCTCGCAACGCAGGTTGGACAATTTCAAGAATAATCTGAAAGACATGTCAACCAAAGGTGAGAACAAACTCTACCGCGAACGCGAAAAACTTGTACGCGCTTACGAACATTTAAAATCGGAGATAGCAACTTACGAAAATAATATCGGTTTCTTCAGTTCGGCCTCGAAAAAAGGAGGTGGCATGATTAAGGAAATGGAACGGAAAATTGAAGCGCTTAAAGACGAAAGCAAGTTGATAGAAGAGAAAATTAAACTGATAGATCAGAACATCTGATTACCAGCCTGAAGGTTTTCGGAGAAGAGATATATTTAAAAATGCGAATTTACACAAATCATTTGACCGTGTAAATTCGCATTTGTTTTTAGTAGTTCCTAATTGGGTTTTGTGCTTTTCGGGAAACAGATAGCAGTTATCTCACAAATTTCAAAGCCCCTTTAACACCCTCGGCACGTACAACGTATATTCCTTTTTCGAATTTTTCGATATTCAGATTGTTGGTAGAACTGAGAATTTTTTTACCCAATGCATTGTAGACTTCCAGCTTTAAATTTTTTGGATTCGAAATTTCGTGACCTGCAACCGTAATACCCTTATCAGCAAAGATTTTAGAGTCTTTAGTTACAACATAGTTCGTTGCAGACAACAGGCAGAGGTTAATTGCCTGGTTCGCGAATACATACAATGTTGTTGCTGGTCCGGTGTAGTTTACAGTTCCGTCGCTAAGCACACTTGCGGCTGGAAAACCAACACTTCCTATGAGATTGGTTCCGTCGGTTACGAACAGTTTTCTTGCAGAGGAACTTGAACCTGTGATTCCGATTACATAAATCGAACTGTTTCCACTCACGTTGAAACTTAAATAGCGTTGTGTAGGCATATTTACAAGTGGAGTTTCATCGGTTGCAGCGGCACCACTGTAGCCTGCGCCATTAAGCTGAAATCTGTTAGGGAAGGAATAACTGCTAAAGGTTTTGGCTGATGCATTAACAGCGCCCATGTTTGTATTTGTCGCACTTCCTGTAATATTCAGTCCGTTTATAATTACAGGGAAAGCAGGGTTTCCGGCTGTTCCATCTCCGTTTCCGATTCCGGCACTAAGTGGAAACGCAGGAGAAGTGGCTGCGAGTGTTGCATCGCCTCCCAAATTCCAGACTTTCTGTGCGTTGATAGTAATAGCAGCTAAAATAACTGAAGCCAATAGTAATGTTTTTTTCATGATAATCTGATTTTAAATTTTGTGTTATACAATGATTTATATGATTGCAAATGTAGGGCAGAATAAAAAAAAGGATGTGGATAAATCAGTTTAAAATGTGCACTTTTTGACAGAAATGAAAAATTGTTTGTACACAGCGTTGTAAAAGGCTGTTAATTGCTTATTTTTGCATAGAAAACCGTTGAAATCACGTATTTTTTACAAATGAAAAAAATCATCATTTTACTGATTGCTGTCACTGTTTTTGCTTCGCTGAGTGCGCAGCTTCACTTTTCATTTTCGCACTACACTTCCGATAACGGCTTGTCGCAAAATAGCATTACTGCCATGTTTAAAGACCATAAAGGTTACCTGTGGTTTGCTACCCGCGATGGACTCAACAGGTTTGATGGGTATAATTTCAAAAATTTCAATCAGCAATTTTCCAGAAAATTTTCGGGCATTAGTAATCGGTTTATAGAGATAAAAGAGGATAAATATGGTTTTATCTGGTTAAAAGCCTACGATGAAATGCTCTATCGCTTCAATACCGCAACCGAAGAGTTCGAAAGATTAAAACTCGAAAGCGGGGCAGAGCTGGATGCCAAAATAAGTAGTTTTTTTATTTTACCTTCGGGTGATGTTTGGTTAAAGGCCAGTCATTTTGGCTGTTACAGGGTCAGATATATTGAGTCAGAAAACCGGACAACCGTAAAAATATACAATACATCGCTGAAAAACCTGCCTTCGAACAGTGTTCAGAAAGTTTTTGAGGATAGTTTCCTGAACACCTGGGTTCTTACTACAAAAGGGTTGGTATATATTGATAATGCAGGAAAACACAGCTTTAAGTTCCTTAATACGGCATTTTATTCCTTTGTCGAAGATGACCGGCGAATCATTCTGGGAAGTTCTGATAAACTGATTCAGTTCGATAAAAAATCAATGGCATTTAAAATTATTGAAATTCCGGTTAATTCGAAAGTTATTGATATACACAGCCTGAATTCAAATTATTATGTGGTAAATGTTGAAAATAACGGGTTCCTGACGTATAACACATTGAAGAATGAGATAAAACAGTACACTACTCAGAATTTTCCTCAACTCAAAACCAATACAATACAGCAGATGTATGTCGATCGTGCCGGCGATGTGTGGTTGGGAATAAAAGCCAATGGCGTGTTGAAATTCAGTGTTCAGGCAAATCGCATTGAGTTTTTCCCAACGGCTTATACTACCGAAAAAACAACGAATCCGAATATCCTTTTTGTGGAGGACGACAAGGATATTTTGTGGATACAGTCGTATTATGGTTTGTTTTCGTGGTTCGATCGTAAAAATAATCGTCTGACGCCATTCAACAGTTTATATAATCCGGATATCAATACATTTCTTCTATATGGTGTAAATCACGTTCTTGCCGACGAGCAGGGAATATTATGGTTAAGCACTAACCGTGGAAACGGGATTTTTAAATGTACTTTCCTTCCCGATTATTTTAATCATATTTTGTTTGACAAAAATTCGGTTTACAATGTTTCGAATGAGGTCAGAGCAATTTACGAAGACCGGAGCAAGAGGCTTTGGGTGGCTACCAAAGATGGTTTAGTGCACGTTTATGATAAGAATAAGGTGCAAATAGGAACGCTCGACAACTCAGGCAGAATATTTCCGGGTGGCAATACCGATATTTATGTGTACAATTTTTTTCAGGATAAAGATGGAAATATCTGGTTGGCCACCAAGCAAAAAGGTTTGTTTCGCTTAAAACCTGCGGCTTCGGCCAATAATTTCCAGGTGCGTAATTTTTTGCATAACGACAATGATGTGTTTTCGCCTGCGAGTAATGATTTTTACTCCATCACTCAGGATAAACTCGGTCGTATCTGGGCCGGCAGTTATGGCGGCGGTCTGCATTTGTTGCAGTTTTCGGGAGAGAAATTGCAGTTTATACATGCGGCCAGCGGGCTGAAAAACTATCCGTTTGCCAATTGCTCCAAAGTTCGGCAGGTGTACGTGGATTCGAAAAACCGTGTCTGGATTGCCACAACCGAAGGAATAGTAACCTTCGACGCTTCAGAAAAGAATATCACCAACCTGAATTTTATCTATTATCACAACAACGAAAATTCACCGGTCGGAATTTCGGCCAATGATATTCATTTTATTACCGAAGATACGGAAAAACGGATATGGGTTGCCAGTTTTGGCGGAGGATTGTCTATGCTGAAAACAACGGTGATCAGGGATAATAAATTTGAGTTTGTAAAATACAATCGTTCGGGCGGGCTGCCTGCAAATATCATTTATACTATTATCGACGACAGGCAGGGAAACCTGTGGCTCACATCCGAAAATGCAATAGTAAAACTGAACAAGCAGTCGAAAAGCATCGATGTGTTTGGTCGTGGCAATGAAATTGAGAATGTGGAATTTTCCGAGGCTGCTGCCTGTCTCTTGCAGTCGGGCGAAATATGTGTTGGTTCAAAATCGGGAATGTATGCCTTTAAGCCACTGGAAGTAAAAAGGCGGATAATTGACGTTCCGATAGTATTTACGGGGCTTAAAGTGTTGAATAAAGATGTTGAAGCAGGAGAGGAGTCGGAATTTAAGAAGCAGATTGATTTTTTGGATGAAATAGAGTTTTCGCACAAACAGAATGTGTTTACAATTGAATTTGCTGCACTCGACATGCGTGCACCCGAAAAAATACAGTATGCTTACATGCTCGATGGGTTCGACCGCGAGTGGAATAATGTGGGGCCCAGACAAAATGCAACTTATACGTCGTTACCTCCGGGCAAATATGTGTTTCGTGTCAAATCAACCGACAGCGAAGGTATCTGGCTCAGAAACGAACGTCAGATTACGGTTCGGATTCTGCCATCGTTCTGGCAGTCGGTGTTTGCAAAAATACTCTATGTGTTGTTCATAATCGGATTGTTTGTGTTGGCACTTTACATTTTTGTTACTATTTACAAATTGAAACACAATATCCAGTTCGAGAAGCAAATGACGGATATGAAATTGCGGTTTTTTACGGATATTTCGCACGAACTGCGTACGCCACTCACGCTTATTTCGCTGCCGGTAGATAATATTTTAAGAGAAAATATTGATCCTTTTGTTCGTGATCAAATGAACCTTGTTCGTACTAATCTCGATAAGGTAATGTCGCTTATTAATCAGATTCTGGACTTCCGTAAGTTGCAGAATAATAAAATGCAACTCAATATTGAGGAATTTAATTTTGGGGATTTTGTAACTGCTTGCAGCAAGAATTTTCTTGAAATGGCCCATGCTAAAAACCTGAACATATTTATTGATAATAAATCGGGTGACGCAAATGTATGGGCCGATCCGGAGCGTGTGGAGTCGATCATTCAGAACCTTATTTCCAACGCAATTAAATATTCTCCTGCGGGAAAAAACATTGTTGTCAGGACCGGGTTGCACAATGATATGGCTGTATTGCAGATAATTGATGAAGGTGTAGGAATACCGCAGGAAAAGCTGAGTTTTATTTTCGAACGTTTCTTCAGTAATTCGACACTCAAGAGTATTCTTCAGAAAAGCACCGGTATCGGACTGGATCTGGTAAAGAAAATGGTTGAACTTCATCATGCCGAAATTGAAGTTAACAGTCAGATAGGCATAGGAACAACATTCACAATCCGTTTTAAAACCGGAAATCTGCATTTCGAAGACGATATGAATATTACGATATTTGAAAAGAAAAAGCCAATCGAAACTGTCGGAAATACTGAACCTTCTATCGAAATTGAAAGTCACGAGACGAATAATCCTTTAATTCTGGTAGTTGAAGATAATGATGAACTGCGCCATTATCTCAGTATGAGTCTTCGGAGCAATTACAGGGTAGCCGAGGCCGCCAACGGAAAAAACGCATGGGCAAAAATAGAATCCATACAGCCAGATATTATTATTGCAGACCTTCGTATGCCCGAAATGGATGGTATGGAGCTTACAAAACTGATAAGAGAAGATAACCGCACATCGCATATCCCGGTTATTTTACTCACTGCGGTTACCGATCTCGATAGTAAAATGGAAGGATTGAAAATAGGCGCCGACGATTATATCACAAAACCGTTTAACAGTACTTTCCTGCTGGCACGTATCGAAAATCTGCTAGCACAACGAAAGAAACTTCAGAAATATTATCGTTCGCAAATAAGTGAGCCAAATACAGCGTTCGAATTGCCTGTACCCGAAAACAAAGTGCTCGAAAATGCTTTTATGAAAAAGCTCATAAAATACATGGACGACAATATCGAAAATTTCGATCTGAATATTGACATGATGGCATCCGAATTTAATATGAGTCGCACTATATTTTTTACCAAGCTTAAGAGCCTCACAGGCCTTTCTCCGGTCGAATTTATCAGAGAAGTCCGGTTGCAACGTGCAGTCGAATTTATGAAAACAATAGATTTGCCTGTCTCTGAAGTTTCGTACAGGGTAGGGATTGAAGATCCACGTTATTTCAGTCGGATATTTAAGCTTAAATTTGGCGAAACTCCAACCGATTATCGCCATAAATTTCTCAACAACAATAAAAATCAGGAATAAAAATAATTCAATGAACAAGAAGTTTCTTTTTTCGGTTTTAGTGACCTTTATCGCATTTTCTGTCAACACTTTAAATTCTCAGAAAAGAGTTGTGCTGGACAACTATTACAACAACGAAATCAGCCCGAAAACAAATCAGCCTTACCACTATTTGTGGGATGATAAAGCTTTTAGCGGTTTTTCGCAATTTGGTGATATTTTTATCGAAAACGGAGCGGTATTAGCCACGCTCAAAGAAAAACCGGACTGTAAAAATCTGGCTAAGGCTGATGTATATATTATTGTTGATCCTGATCATGCAAAAGATGCTGCTTCGCCGAATTACATGGATAAGAAGGCCGCTACAGCTATTGTTAAATGGGTTAAGGCTGGTGGAGTTTTGTTGATGCTTACCAACGATAGTTCGAATTGTGAACTTGTAAAATTTAACCTTTTGTCGTCGAAATTTGGTATCACATACAACAATGATTTTAATCATCCCGAATTGCGGGGAGCCGATAAAAAAGTGCGAAATTTTCAGAGTTGTGCTTCGGTTAATTTACCAAACCATAAAGTGTTTGAAGGTGTATCTAGGATATTTATAAAAGAAATTTCGTCAATTCAATGTACAAAACCGGCCAAACCTGTTTTGGTTGAGAATGGTAAAGTTTATATGGCTGAAGCTTCTTACGGAAAAGGTTACGTTTTCGCAGTTGGCGATCCTTGGCTTTACAACGAGTACATCGACCATGCCCTGTTGCCTGACGATTTTGAAAATAAAAAGGCTGCCATAAATTTAGTGAAATTACTGCTGTCGAAATAAATTAATGTTAAATCGGACCTGATTGATAAATATTTTATTCGACATAAATAGCTGTTTAGTAGTTTTTTAATCCGATTTTGTGTATTCCGTGTGCGCACACAGTTTAATCTTTTGTATTGCTAATTCAAAATAGTTAGTATCTTTGCAAAGGAATGCTGTGTGCGTACACGGTTTTATATATCTGACACGATGAAAATTGAAAAATCAACAGTTCGAATAAAGGACATTGCTCGTCTTGCCGGCGTATCCGAGGGTACAGTCGACCGTGTTTTACACAAAAGGGGAGACGTGTCTTCCAAAAGCCTTGAGGCTGTAAATAAGGTGCTTGAAGAGATAAATTATACACCCAATATTCTGGCACGTTCGTTGGCCTCGAAAAAAATATATCGTTTTCTGTATCTGATACCTAATAACCAAAAAGGGGATTATTGGTGGACAGTGGAAAAAGGATTCGAGATGGCTATGCAGGAATTTGCCGGCTACAATATTTCTTTCGAAAAAGCCTGTTTCGATCAGTACAACATAAACTCATTTATTGAAGTTGCCGATAAGATTCTTCTGAATTTACCGGATGCAGTTTTTATTTCACCAATTTTCAGGGATGAAACGCTGCGTCTGACCTCCAAATTATCCGAATCCGGTATTCCTTTTTCGTTTATCGATTCAATGATTGAAGAAGCTGACTTTCTCACGTACTACGGACAGAATTCAACACTAAGCGGTTATATAGCAGCAAAATTTTTGGTCGAGGATTTAAGAGACGGAGATAAGATTTTGGTTATAAGGACCAACCGTAAAGGCTCTGTTTCGAATCAAACCCGTAACAGATATACCGGTTTTATGAACTACATGATAGAACATAAACTGGAAGATAAAATTCACATTCTTGAAGTGGAATTGTTGGATGATAACGAGGCTTCGAACAAAGAATTGTTGAGCGAAATACTTTCAAAGAACCCTGATGTACGTGCTGCTGTGACATTTAATTCCAAGGTTTACAGGTTGGCCGCCAAGTTTGAATCGTTGGGAATCAATACCGTACGACTTATAGGTTACGATTTGCTGGACGAAAATGTGAATTACCTTAAAAAAGGAGTGATTTCGTTGTTGTTGGCTCAACGTCCCGAAAAACAGGCGTACATGTCGGCCAGAGATACCTGCAAAAAACTGATATTCAAACAGGAAATAAATAAAATCAACTATATGCCGATTGATATTTTGATAAAGGAAAATATTGAGGCCTATATGCACTTTTTAGACTAATAAATTTAAAAATAAAATCAATATGCAATTAGGAAAATTAAGCTTAGGAGTTGGCGATCGTTTCTCTCATCAGGGAGTAGCACAGTTGCGTGCCATCATGAAAGCTAACAGTCAGGGTTTAGAAATAAATCCCGTTTGGAATAAATCGAACCGCGAACACACCTACGTACATTCGCAGCCTGCCGATACCCGTGCAGAAGCCGATGCTGCTGTGGCTGCACTTGGTTACAAAGGACAATATTTTGTTGATGCAGATCATATTAATTTTAGTAATGTAGCTCCATTCGTGGCTCACTCCGATTTTTTTACATTGGACGTGGCTTCGTTTATTGGTAAAGAAAGTTCGGA
>JAYRXP010000552.1:0-3734 GCA_041917395.1 Paludibacter sp. | reverse complement strand
GAAAGGTATTATGAGGAGCTCACCTTTAAAAATGAAGCTGAAAATGGAATCGCTTCATTTATAGCAAAGAACAAGTTATTAACTCTAAAAGTAACACTAACAGGCTCTAAACAGCAAAGTTACATACTTAACGCTAAAGACAAAGAAGCAATCAGTACGGCTTACCTGTTTGCAATGGCACGCAAAACATTGAAAAACACAGAAAAGGACATGCGAATTGCCCAGCAACGTATTGGGAAAATCAACTTACTATACAAAGAATAACTTCAAAAAAACAATAAATGAACATGAAAAGAACAACTTACCTGCTGATATTCAGCTTTATTCTAACAGTTTCAGCTTTAGCACAAAATTCCGAAAATGTAAAAATTGAAGAACTGACAACCAAAACATTTAAATCAAAGGTTTGGAATTTTGATAAAAATGACAACTTCAAACGCGAAGGAAAATTGCCAATAATTCTTGACTTTCACGCCACATGGTGTCGTCCCTGCAAAATGCTCGCTCCGCATTTACAGGCCATTCAAAATAAATACAATGGCAAGCTGATCGTTTACAAAATAGATGTTGATCAGGAACCTGAACTGGCACGCAAGTTTAAAGTTGAGGCTATGCCTACCATTATTTTCGTAAACAGCGTAAATTCCTATAAATCGGAACTCGGTTATCGCGATTATGCTGATTTTGAATCCATGGTAAAAAAGTATTTCTTCGGCAAATAAGATTTTTATTACTGAGATAAAAAAAGAAATGGCTGTTCGACAGATTTGTCGGACAGCCATTTTTTATCTTTACAGAGCAAAAAACTTATTTCGCAGCTGGCTTCATTACAACTTCAAGCACGTTACCCTGATCGACAAGCGACTTAAGGCTTTTCTGAATTAACTCAGGCGTAAGTGCTTCAACCGAAGCTTTGTAGTCCTTCAACATATCAATTTTATCCTGATAATAACGAACCACACTTGCCTGCCACCAGTTATTATTTTCAATATCTTCGGTATATTTCTTCAACATATTTTCTTTCGTCTTTTGCAAATCGTCGGCGCGTGGTCCGTTCTTCACGATTTGATCTACTTCGGAATGAATAATACTCAAAAGTTTTACCTGTTTTTCCGGGTCGGTATCAAACTGCATCATAAGTGAAGCCTCATTAACGGGTGTATTGCTGAGGTTTCCACGAACACTTACGCCATAAGATCCACCTTCTTTTTCGCGAATACTTTCGAGATAGCGCATATTCAGAACACTTCCGATTGCTGACATTATCACCCTGTTCTGAACCGAATAAGGCATTGAACCACTGTAAAGAATAAAGTTCGACGCTTTATTTACCTTCATCTCACGTGCAAAAGTATTATTTACCTTGCCTTTGGGTTTTCTGATTTTGAGGTCGGTAAACTTTTCACCACCTTTTTTTGATTTCAAGCCACCGAGATAAGTGGCAACCGCTTTCTGAAAATCAGCGTTTTCAGGATCTACATTTCCAACAAATACGAATGTAAAATCAGCCGGAACAGCAAAACGTTGTTTGAAAATTTCCAAAGCCTTGTCCTGATTTATTTTATCCAAAGCAGCCAAATTCATCAACACGGTACGAGGGTGGTGATTTGTGAGCATTACGCTAACCGAATCGCTGAACGAACGACGTGGATCGGTAGCCGCATTTACCAAACTGGCCTTGTACATGTTCATCATAGCACTGTAAGCGTTATCGTCTTTGCGTGGAGCCGTAAAATAAAGATATACTAACTGGAGCATCGACTCGAAATCTTTTACCGACGAGTTTCCGGTGAAACCTTCTTCGTAAGTAGCGATATTCGGATTTACATTGGCAATTTTTCCGGTAAGCATTTTGCCAAGCTCTATCGAACTGTAAGTAGCCAACCCATTGTTTGCAACTATTCCGGAGGCAAGAGTAGCTGTGTAAATATCAGCATTGTCTTTTACTTTTGATGTTCCTCCTTCACTAAATGCCGACATCAGAATTTCATCTTTTTTATATTTTGTAGGTTTTAAAATCACCTTCACGCCATTGCTTAAAGTCCATTCGGTTGTTCCGTAGGCTTCATTCTTCACAATTTTCTTAATTTTTCCGGCTGCAGGCGCTTTCTCGATAAGAGGTTTATTAAGATTTTCTTCCGTCTTAGCCTCAAGTTTTATCGTTTTTGATTCGGCAATAGCTGCAAGAACTTCATCCTTTGATGGAATTTTCACCGCAGCTTTGTCAGGCGACATAAATGACACAATTAAGTTCTCATCCGTAACATATTGCTTCGCCATTTGATTCACATTCACCACATTTAATTTTGGCAGAACCATCTGAAGTGTCTGATATTCCCACTCAATGCCGGGAATCACCTCATTACTAAGAAAATGGCGCACATATTCACGCACTAACGAATTATTCTTCTGATTTTCGCGATCGTTGTAAGCTGTTTCAATCTGTTTCAGCAAATCTGTTTTGGCACGCTCGAGTTCTGAGTTTGTGAATCCGAACCGTTTTACTTTTTCGGCTTCGAGCAGAAGTGCTTTGAGTCCTTCCAACTCACGGCCTTCATTAGGCACCGCAATCATTTGGAAAGCATCTTTTGACTTAACAATGTCACCATATCCGGCAAAACCGGCAACAAAAGGAGCATTAGCCTGTTGAGTTATTTCTTCAAAGCGATTTGCCATCATGGCAGATATAAGCTGATTGACAACTCCTACCATATAGCCATTAACCGACAATTTTACTTCTGCCGGCAGCACATCGTGTTTGTATTCCAATTCAATACGGGTCATACGGGCTTCGGCATCCTTCACATACGAAATTATCGGTTCAATATTATTCTGAATTTCATAAACAGGACGCTCACCTGCATTTGCTTTCGAAGGAATATCGGCAAACATGGTTTTAATTTTTGCCTCAACTTTATCAACATCCACGTCTCCAACAATCAGTATTGCCTGCAAATCAGGACGATACCATTTCTGGTAAAAATCACGAATTGTTTTGTAGGCAAAATTATTAATTACAGCGGTATCGCCAATCACATCGCGTTTTGCATACTGCGAACCCGGATATTTTTGCTTGTTAGCTTCTTTCCACATACGGCGTTCCGAACCGGCACCCGTACGCCACTCTTCACGAATTACGCCGCGTTCAGCATCAATTTCAGCACCCTCGAGTGAAATAAAACCAGACCAGTCGTGCAAAACCAAAAGCGCACTGTCGACAATTGTTTCGCGATAGGTTGGCACGTCCGAAAGGTTATACACCGTCTCGTCAAGCGAAGTGTAAGCATTAATATTTGCCCCAAACTTAACTCCGATCGACTCAAGATAATTTATTATTCCTTTTCCCGGATAGTTTTTTGTACCGTTAAAGGCCATGTGTTCGAGGAAGTGAGCCAAACCGTTCTGATTGTCATTTTCTAAAATCGCACCTACATTTTGTGCAATATAAAACTCAGCTCTGTTTTTGGGCTGTTTATTGGCCCGAATATAGTAGGTTAATCCGTTAGGAAGTTTTCCATACCGTACTTTGGGGTCTACAGGAACATTTTGCGTTGGTTGCGCAGTTACTAAAGTAGTTACGACAAGCAACAACAAACTAAAAATGAAAGGTTTAATAGTTCTCATGTTACGTAAAGTTTAAAAAATTGTTTATACTGTTTATTAATCCGACAAAGTAAAGCATATTTTTCCAAAAAACAAAATTTATTTATTGATTATCGATAAATAATTGCAGT
>JAYRXP010000551.1:0-8225 GCA_041917395.1 Paludibacter sp. | reverse complement strand
GAGATGCAAATTTTTACCGCAAAATAACTGCAACTACAAAAATTGTCATATTTTTGTAACAGTTATTATATATTTTCGAAATAACAATGTCGTTTCTTTGTTGCATAAATTAAACAAATTCAATTCATTATGAAACAATACCGCATTTTAGTAGTCGACGACGAGGAAGATTTATGCGAAATTCTACAGTTTAACCTCGAAACCGAGGGATTTACTGTCGACACTGCTTATTCGGCCGAAGAGGCATTAAAAAAAGACCTCTCGATGTATAATCTGTTACTTCTTGATGTTATGATGGGCGAAACATCTGGTTTTAAACTCGCCCGGATCGTACGCGAAAACCCGCTCACGGCTACCGTTCCTATTATTTTCCTTACGGCCAAGGATACCGAAAACGACAAACTTACCGGCTTCACAATCGGAGCTGACGACTATATTTCGAAGCCATTTTCGATACGCGAAGTGGTAGCGCGGGTAAAAGCCCTGTTACGGAGAATAAACATAAACAAGCAACCGGAAGCAACTTCCGACGATTTAACGTATCTGGGATTGACCATGCAACTCAAAAATAAAAAAGTATTGCTCAACGGTAAAGAAATCGCATTTACAAAAAAAGAATTTGAAATATTAAAACTATTTCTGGAAAATCGCAACCGAGTTTTTACGCGCGACGAAATGCTTTCGCGGGTATGGTCCGACGAGGTAATTGTGCTCGACCGCACCATTGATGTAAACATTACGCGTTTACGAAAAAAAATCGGCGATTATGGTAAAAATATCGTTACCCGTCTGGGCTACGGCTATTGCTTTGAGGAATAAAAATATTTTTGGGGGATGACATTAAACAAACGACTTTTTCTTTATTTTTTCGGAACATTTTTCCTGCTTACGGCTGCTATTACATTTTTTCAGTACGAACGCGAAAAAAACTTCAGAACCGAACAGCTGGATCAGTTACTGAGCACCTATAACAATACTATTTATAAGTATCTGCTCGAAAACGAAAGCCAGATAAAGTTGTTGGATAAGATAATCCGTTATTTCCCGGATTCGACACTGAGAGTAACACTTATCGATTTGGACGGTCGGGTTATCTACGACAATTCGGTTCATGCGGGCGTTAAACTCGAAAACCATTTACACCGGCCCGAGATAATTGCAGCTTCGAAACAGGAAACAGGAAAGGCAATTCGCCTCTCATCCACCACCAACATAAACTATTACTACCTGGCACATAAACACGATAAGTTTTATGTACGCACTGCCATACCCTACAACCTGAGTTTGACGTACATGTTGAAGGCAAACACCATTTTTCTGTATTTCATGGCAGGCATATTGCTTGTAGCCGTAGTGATTCTGTTTTTTATTACAAAAAGCTTTACCAATTCGATCGATCGCCTGCGGAAGTTTACCGATAAAGTAGAAAAAGGTGGCAAAATAGAAACAACAATCCGTTTCCCCAACGATGAACTTGGCGATTTGAGTCGCAACATTGTACAGCTTTATCAGAAAATGGAGCAGGCCAAAGATGATGTGAATCACGAAAGGGAGAAACTAAGCAAGCACATTCTTATTTCGCAGGAAGGATTGGGATTTTTTTCGGCCGACAAGAAAGAAATGCTTACAAACCGGTATTTTATTCAATACGCAAGTGTACTTGCTGATACTCAGTTTGATAGTTCTGAAAAGATTTTTGAACTACCTGAGTTCACCGAAATTAATGATTTTATAAACGAAAGTCTGCAACACGAAAAGCTGACACGCAAACGAATAGTTATAGAGAAAAACGGCAAAGTATTCAACATCAGATGCATTGTTTTTCAGGACAACACATTCGAGATTTCAATAAACGACATTACCTCCGAAGAGCAAAAAAATGAACTGAAGCGTCAGATAACACAGAATATTTCGCATGAACTGAAAACACCTGTAAGCAGTATTATGGGCTATATGGAATCAATTTTACAAAATCCGGATATTGATCCCGAACGTCAGCGCTTCTTCATTGAACGTTCATTTATTCAGGCTCAGCGACTTTCGGGCTTACTGCAGGACATTTCTATTCTAAATAAAATTGATGAATCGAAACAGCTGTTCGAAAGAGAAGAGTGCGATGTGGCTCAAACCATCGACGATGTGATAAACGATGTTCAATTACAGATTGAAGAACGAAATTGTACAGTTATAAAAAATTTCAAAAAACCACTGTTGCTCAATGGTAACAGGTCACTTTTATACTCAATTTTCAGAAATCTTATTGACAATGCGCTCAGCTATGCCGGCGAAAATCTGGTGCTGGACATAAACTGCTACCGCGAGGATGACTATTTCTATTATTTTTCGTTCTCCGACAATGGCATAGGAATACCTCAGGAGCATTTAACAAAAATATTTGAACGATTTTACCGCATCGATAAAGGCCGGAGCCGAAAACTCGGTGGCACAGGCCTCGGACTTTCTATTGTTAAAAATGCCGTTGTTTTTCACAAAGGGAACATTACAGCCAAGAATATACCTACCGGAGGATTAAGCTTTATTTTCTCTCTGCGCAAGTTTTAAGCAAAAAAAAAAGAAACACCGGAGTGTTTCTTTTTCGAGAGCGGAAGACGGGATTCAAACCCGCGACCCTCAGCTTGGAAGGCTAATGCTCTATCGACTGAGCTACTTCCGCAATTTGATGTGATAATGTGGAAATGTGATAATTAAAAAAATACATTTTATCATCACATCATCATATCAACTCATCATCTCATCGTTTTTTGTGGGCAGTGAAGGATTCGAACCTCCGAAGTCGAAAGACAGCTGAGTTACAGTCAGCCCCAGTTGGCCACTTTGGTAACTACCCAAAAATTTAATCGATATCAGACAATAAATAATTAATAATTAGTTTTTAAAAAACGGATAATTATTGTTCGAAAACCGCTGTTTTCAATTCTTAATTATCAATTATTAATTAGTTTGAGCCTCTTGTCGGATTCGAACCAACGACCCCGAGATTACAAATCACGTGCTCTGGCCAACTGAGCTAAAGAGGCAAATGCTTGTATCATAGATACTTTAGCGGTTTAAAAAGCCGTTTAAATATTGCTATTCAAACGGCTTGCAAATGTACGAAATTATTTTGGACTACAAAACATTTCCGGGATTATTTTATTTTTTTGGTGCTTTTTCCTTGTATTTCTTAATTTGTTTTTCCAAAGCATCGACAGTGAGGTCTATTGCTTCTTCAAATGAATCGCAGGTTTTTGATGCAAAAAAATCGACATTCGGGGCTGAAATTTTTATTTCTGCTTCTTTATTTGTTGCTGTTTCTGGTTTTATTACTTTTAAATATATTTCTGCGTTGATTATTTCGTCAAAAAACTTTTCTAATTTCGATGTCTTTTTTGAAATGTACGACTCGAGTGCAGCTGTTGCATCGAAATTGATGGATTGAATTCTTAGCTTCATAATTACCTCCTTTTTTAGTTTGCCCTTGGGTGGGCATGTTTATATATATTGTATAGTTCGTCGAAGCTGGTATGTGTATATACCTGTGTGGCTGCAAGGCTGCTGTGACCGAGCAGTTCTTTTACTGAATTTATATCAGCTCCTTCGTTTAATAATGTTGTAGCGAATGTGTGTCGCAGTACGTGCGGACTGTTTTTTTGCAGACTGCTAATATCCGACATGGTGTTTTTTACAAGCAGATATACGTATTTGGGGTATAATTTCTTTCCGCTCGGCAGCAGGAAGAGAAAATTATCGGTCTTTTGTATGGAATGATCTCTAATGTTCATAAAACTCCGCAACTGTTCACAAAAATCATCACTAACCGGAATGATGCGCTGTTTGTTTCTTTTTCCTGTAACTTTAATGTTTTTTCCGGCAAAATCAATATCCGTGTCTTTGAGTCCGATAAGCTCGGATAAGCGGATGCCTGTGGCGTAAAACATTTTTATGATAATCAGTTTCTGTATTGCAACGAAATTATCAGTCAGAAATGTGTCATCAAGCGCCCGTTCCATATCGCTCTGTTTAAAAAACGCAGGAAGGGGTTTGTTTGTTTTCGGGAGTACGATTTTTAACGTTGGATTTTTTGTTGTTAAATTTCGTATTTGCAGGAAATGCCAAAATGAGCGAAGTGTGGAAATTTTCCGGGAAATGGTGCGGGCGCTGATTTCCTGTTTCATTAACGTGAGTATCCATTGTTGGATATCTGTGTCGCTTATAGTTGCAGGGTTGAATGAGCCGGTGTCTTTGCCCGTGAAGTTGACGAACTGCATAAGGTCGTTTTGATACGACAAAACAGTATGAAAAGAATAGTTCTTCTCATACTGTATATATTGCAGAAATTCGTCTATCATAGCACTGTGCTTAATCTGCAACGAAAATAGAATAAATTTACCGTAAATCCAAATGATTTGCGATATTTTTGGGATTTTTTATTCTTCTCCTAATTGCATTTTTTGTACATAAATCGCGTGCATTTTTTCTTCGCGATTTACGATAGAAGGTTTGTCAAAACATTGACGACGACGAAGTTCTTTAACAACGCCTGTTTTTTCAAATTTACGTTTGAATTTTTTTAATGCTCTCTCAATGTTTTCGCCTTCTTTTACAGGTACTACGATCATAATAATGAATGAATTAATATGTTTATTTAAGTTTTTAAAAATCGGACTGCAAAGATATACATTCATTTTGAATTGACAAAACTTTGCAGAGGAATATTTTTAAGAACCGTTTTTTGTCTGTTGCTTAATCTTTTATAGCTTTGCTAATAAGGCTTTTACTTTTTCCGAAATTAGTTTTCCTTCCGTTTTTCCGGCCAGTTGTTTGGATGCTACGCCCATTACTTTACCCATATCCTGCGGACCGGTTGCTCCAACCTGCGCGATAACGGCTGCTACTGCTGCAGTAAGTTCTTCATCGGTCATTTGAGCAGGCAGATATTTTTCAATCACAGCAGCTTCGGCCAACTCATTCTCTGCCAGCTCCGGTCTGCTTTGTTCAGTAAAGATCTGAGCAGATTCCTTACGTTGTTTTACCATTTTCTGGAGTATCTTTATGGCTATGTCATCAGGCAGATTTCCGTCACTTCCTTTGGCTGTTTTTGCTTCCAGAAATTCTTTTTTTACTCCGCGTAATGCTTCTAAAGTTACCTTTTCGCGGGCAAGCATGGCTGTTTTTATATCAGCGCTTATTTTGTCGAATAATTCGTTCATCTTTTTTTATAAGTTTGTAATTAGAAAATAGAAATTATGAAAATGAGAGATTCTAAAACTAAATAGATAGAAATTACTTGTTTTTCATAAATTTACGTTTCCAGGCCGGAATGCTTTCCGCTTTTTTGAGGTTTGTGTCGTTCTCAAGGTCGTCGAGCGTGAATACCTGAATTTCAGGTTCTGCCGGTTTTATGGGTTCGGGTGCTTTTACGGGTTCGTCAAGCGGAGCTTCAACGTGCACAGCTTCTTCCTCGTCGTCAAAAATCAGTTGAGTTTCTGTAACGGTTTTTTCCACGCCATAATACTCATCGATTGCCATCTGAATAGGATCGACAACTTCTTCTTTTTCAGTTTTGTCACCTGTCAGATTTTGAAATACGTTGACAACGTTCTGTAATACATTTCCGTTTTCGGTATGTGACGATTGCTTTTTCAGGTTGCGTACCGCATTGATAGGCATTCCCGGAATGTCGCTTACTCCGTATCCTGTTGCAATTATTGTGATTTTTACGTTATCGCCAAGTGTGTCGTCGAATGTAGCTCCCCAGATTACCTGTACGTTTTCGCCGACTTTATTCATAAAGTCGTGAATTTGTTGTACTTCTTCCATTTTTATCTGGTTGGTTGTAGAGCAGTATAGACTGAGTAGTACTTTGCTAGCGCCGCTCACATCGTTTGTGTTGAGCAGAGGCGAGTTCAATGCATCCTCAATAGCCTTACTTATACGCTCTTCACCCGATGCATAGCCAGTGTTCATTATCGCAACTTTTCCATCTTTCATAATGCTGTATACGTCGGCAAAGTCGGTGTTTATATAGCCGGGAACTGTAATAATCTCGGCTATTCCGCGCGCAGCGTTTGTCAACACATCATCGGCTTTGGCAAATGCGTTTGCCAGTTCAAGATCGGGATAGATTTCTTTTAGCTTTTCGTTGTTTATAACGAGTATGGCGTCGACATGTTCGCTCAGTTCGGCAACCCCTTCGAGTGCCTGTATTTTTTTCTGTTTACCTTCGAATGCAAACGGAATGGTAACAATACCAACGGTAAGAATTCCCAGATCGTGAGCAGCTTTGGCAACAACAGGCGATGCTCCTGTGCCGGTGCCACCTCCCATACCAGCGGTAATAAAAACCATTTTTGTATTGTCCTGAAGGAGATTCTGAATCTTTTCTATTGATTCTTCGGCAGCACGACGGGCTACTTTAGGATCGCCACCTGCACCAAGTCCGGCCGTTGTGTCCTGCCCCAGTTGTATTTTGTTTGGTACAGGCGACTTTATAAGGGCCTGATTGTCTGTGTTACAAACAACAAACGATACGTCGGTAATTCCCTGACGATACATGTGGTTTACGGCATTGCCACCACCACCACCAACACCTATTACCTTAATAATTGAAGAGTCGATTACAGGTAAGTCCAAAGGTAATCCGTCATCTAAGTATCCCATATTTTATATTGTTTTAGAATTTTAAAATCAGTGTATTTGCGTTTAAGTCAGTTTGTTGTCGTCGGCAAAAAAGTCTTTCATTAAGTTTACGGTAACTTCTTTAATTCCTCTTGGAATTTTAGGCTCTTTTGTTTTCCCTTTTGTTTTTTCTTTTTCAACCAATGGATGATGTTCCCGGTACTCATGATTAAGCAGCAAGGTGCCCACTAATTGTGCATATATTGGCTGAATGTATTTCGGATCGGTTTTGTCTGCCAGCCAATCGGTGTAGTTGCCAAACCGTACTTTAAATCCTGTACGTTCCGTAATGTATTCGGAAATGCCATTTAATAACGATCCTCCGCCTGTTAGAATAACGCCGTTTGTCAGATTTCCCTTGTAGGTGTCCATTGCGTCGAAAATAGGGTTCATAATTTCGTCGAGACGTGCTTCGATTGCCATTGCAAGCATTTTTGAGGAAACTTTAACCGGTGGCTGATCGGGATCGGCAGCTGCGATAGCTACGTAAATTTCGTCACTCACCTGACTTTCAAGTGCTTTTCCTACAGCACATTTGAGTCGCTCGGCGTTTTTTTCGTTAATCCCGAATTCCTGTATGTCTTTGGTGATGTTTTTGCCTCCCAACGGAACGGTAACCAGTTGTTGCAAAGCTCCGTGTTCGAAAATTGAAAGTGTTGTTGTCAATCCGCCCAGGTTAATTAGGGCACAGCCGTTGTCGCGCTCATGTTCGTCCAAAACTGCAGTGGCAAGAGCATCTGCTGCCAGGCAGCGGTATTCAATCAGTTTTCCGGTTCGTTCGATACAGCCTTCCAGTTTTTCGGCAATAAGCGTATTTCCGTAAACAACGTTGTAGCGACCGATGATTTGTGTGCCCTGCTTACCGACCGGATCATCCATGCGTTTGCCGTCTAATTCGTACGAGAGCGGAATTACATCGTATACAGCTACATTTTCGCCTTTAATTTTTGTTTCAGCCTCAACCAGCATGTCGTCGATTAGTTTTTCGGAAACTGTTTTGGATGCTCCGACGAAATGACTTACCGAAACTGCAACATTTTTCATGCTTTTTGCGCCAACACTTACCGAGATGTAGTCGATAC
Organism: Paludibacter sp.; assembly: GCA_041917395.1. Classification (GTDB taxonomy): domain Bacteria; phylum Bacteroidota; class Bacteroidia; order Bacteroidales; family Paludibacteraceae; genus Paludibacter. The sequence continues at coordinate 465 of JAYRXP010000551.1, read as the reverse complement.
TACTCAGTCGCGCACTGTTCTCCAGAAGATGAATAAGTTCGTTTAGTTTAAATGCTGCACCGGAGCCCTGTTCTACTATGCCGTAGCGAATGTCGTCGGCGGGTTTGGACTCAACGCCTGATATTTTCAGGAAGCCATCCTCCTGAATTTCGCCAGCCATGACAGAAATCCGGGTACTACCTAAATCAATTGCAACAAATTTATTCGACATCATATTATTTTAGTGCTATGCTTTCTTTTTTGGTGTTATACTCTCCTTTTTTACTCCAACACCTTCCTTCTTAGGCTTAATATCTTCTTTCTTGTTCGAAATACTTTCTTTTTCAGTTGTAGTGGTTTTAGTATTAACTGCGATATTTTCTTTCACATTAATACTGTCATTAACGCCAACGGTGTCGGGTTTTACAACAATAATTGGCTTAGTGCCTGTAATAGTACATACTATTTGTCCCTGATACTGCAGGT
>JAYRXP010000550.1:0-5939 GCA_041917395.1 Paludibacter sp. | reverse complement strand
CTGCTGGAACGACTAGCCTATTACGCCGTATTTATTGTCATCACGCTTTACCTGTCGAATGTCTGGGGATTTTCGGATATCGAAGCGGGATTTATTTCGGGAACATTTTCGGCCACGCTGTATTTGCTTCCCACTTTTGTGGGTGCATATTCCGATAAAATTGGCTTTCGGACAGCCATTATGATAGCTTTTGGTCTGCTCACCCTTGGTTATGGTGGTTTGGGCCTCTTCCCTACCCTGCTCGAAAGTGCCGGCCTGGTAAGTTACGACATGACTACCACTTTCAACGGACTAAACACAAGCATGTTGCGTTGGTCAGTTGTTCCTGTTTTGTTGTTAATTGTGGTAGGAGGTTCGTTTATAAAAGCTGTTATTTCGGGTACCGTAGCCCGTGAAACCACATCCGAAACTCGTGCACGGGGTTTTGCAATTTTTTACATGATGGTTAATATCGGCGCTTTTATCGGAAAAACAGTTGTCGACCCGCTTCGTAAAAGTCTGGGCGATCAGGGGTTGGTTTATCTGAATTTCTTCTCGGCCGGCATGACACTCGCCGCTTTCATAACCGTGTTTTTTCTTTACAAATCGGTAAAAACCGAAGGGCAGGGCAAAAGTTTTGCAGAAATCGGACGTGGTCTGTTGAAAGTGCTCAGCAACTACCGTCTGATGGCGCTGATACTTATTGTAAGTGGATTTTGGCTCATTCAGGGACAAATGTACGCCACCATGCCCAAATATGTAATCCGAATGATTGGCGCCGAAGCCTCGCCGGGTTGGTACGCCAACGTAAATCCATTTATCGTTTTTGTGTTGGTAAACTTTATTACCTCGTTGCTAAAAAAACGCACTGCTTTATTCTCCATGACCATCGGTATGCTCATTATTCCGCTTTCGGCACTGACCATGTCGTTTGGCACACAAATAGGTTCCGGTTACATTCTCGGGCTGCATCCGGTAGCATTCATGATGATAGTGGGAATTGCCATGCAGGCTGTGGCCGAATGTTTTATTTCACCACGCTTTCTGGAATATTTTTCGCATCAGTCGCCCAAAGGCGAAGAAGGTCTATATTTAGGATTCAGCCACTTACACTCTTTTTTCTCGTATTTGTTTGCATTCGGACTGTCGGGTATCCTGCTCGACAAATACTGTCCCGATCCGCGTAAGTTCAGTTCGCCCGAAGCATACGCTGTAGCTACACAACACGCTCATTATATCTGGTATGTATTTGTGGGTATTGGCCTTATTTCGTTTGTAGCACTGCTAATTTACGGATATATAACCCGCCAACTGGATAAAAAAGTAATCAAAAATGCTTAAACTTTTAAAAAGCTACATGATGCCTGTAGCTATGATTACCGGCATTATCCTGCACAGTTATGTCAGCAAACTGGCATTTCTGATTCCGTATTTAATATTTATAATGCTATTGTTCACGTACACCAAGCTGTCGTTGAGAAACATTCGATTTACCAAAATGCACGTTTGGCTAATTACGGTACAGATAGTGGGGAGTATGGTTGCATATTTTGCTCTCAACCCGATTAATCCCATTTTGGCACAGGGAGTAATGATTTGCCTGCTTGCACCAACGGCGACAGCCGCTCCTGTAATTGCCGGTATGCTCAAAGGAAATGTTGCAAGTCTTACGGCTTATAGCCTGATAAGCAATCTCACAGTTGCCCTGTTTGCTCCTCTGTTTTTTTCGTACATCGGATACAACGAGCTTCCGTTCGTTACTTCTGTTATCGAAATCTCGCGACGCGTAGCTTTTTTACTGATTATTCCGTTTGTGGCAGCACTATTAATCAATAAATTTATGCCTGCAACCGGCCGCTTTCTGCAGTCCAAATCGGGGATTTCGTTTTATTTATGGAGTGTAGCGCTCACTGTTGTTACAGGGCGCACAGTCGAATTTATTATTGCTCAGGGCAAATCGCATATTTTTATCGAGATTGCAATTGCTGCTGGTGCGCTTGTTGTTTGCGTTTTTCAATTCTGGTTGGGACGTAAAATTGGCCGCAAACTCGACGACACAGTGGCCGGCGGTCAGGGACTTGGACAGAAAAACACAGTTTTAGCAATCTGGATGGCGCAAATGTATCTTAATCCGCTGGCATCAATCGGTCCCGGAGCTTATGTTCTGTGGCAAAACTCGGTAAATTCGTGGCAAATATGGCGGCATCGCAGACAAGGTAACTAAAAAAGCGAGCCTGCTTATTTTTTCTGCCAGCAACTTACTTCTACATTCACCAACTCATTCCGGCGCGACGAAATTCGTTTATTGCAGTTGATATTCACCGGAGTTTTCAGCAGTTTAAATTCGGGCTGAAGCAACTCTGATATTCCATCGAACGACGAGACCGGCTCTCCATCTTTTTTGAATCCTCCGGGCCAGTGTGCACGTTCAACACCACCAGCCTCCCAGTCGTAGGCCGAAGCTATAACAAGTAAGCCACCATCGTTTAACCGTTCGTGTATCTTTTTCAGGAAAATGATCGGACAAATTAACTCCTCGAGAAGCATCGGCAGCACAATCACATCATAACCCGTATAAATGGGTTTCAGATTATTGGCATTATCCTGCATAAAAAGAATATTTTTTCCATCAGATTGTATATCCGTTTGGGACAACATCAAATCGCGATAATGCACTAACTCGCCTTCATCCTTAACAATATACCGTACAAAACCTTTTTCCTGAAGCTGTATAGGCATACGAATAAACCTGGCTGAGAAATCGATAGCTGTAACGTGGCCGGAATAGGGAGCCAGTTCGAATGCTAATCTTCCGGTATCGGCATTCAGGTCAAGCACACGTTTCAATTTCAGATCGGAGGTTTCGATCACCAGTTTTGCCAGCTTTTTGTAAAAATCAACCGAGCCACCAAATGCATCGCCCCAGTTATTTTCGCAGGAATTAGCCACTTCTGCGTCAGTCTCGTAAGCATTGGTCTGAATATCGGGGACAACATCGGACTGCACCACTCTGAAACCTGCATGTTGATAAAAATGCCGGCGAAAGGCATACCGTGAATGACGCAGAGCCTCATTACCTGTAGAAATCCACGAACCTCCCTTTATTAAATTGTGTTTGCCGTCGAAAGTTGGTGTTGAAAAATCGTCGTACATCGGATGCACATGAAAACCCGGAAATCCCGTAATCGGGGTTTCAGTCCATTGCCACACATTACCAATTACATCATAAAATTCACCACTCCTGAACATATCGACCGGACACGGCGATGTAAAATGTTCTAAATTTATATTTGCGGGAGCCGTATTCCAGTCCTTCACATCGGGAACATTGCTGTATTCGGCCAAACGATACCACTCAGCTTCGGTAGGCAACCGGTATGTTTTTCCGTCCTTAACCGACAACCAGTTGCAATAAGCTTTTGCTTCGAGATAATTTACCTCTACCGGCCAGTTCCAGGGCATGGAAATTTCTTCTGCAACCAGCCTCAACCAATATTCATCTGCTTTTTTCCTCCAGAACAAAGGCATTTCTGCCTGTTTAAAGTTACGCCAGTTCCAACCTTCTTCGGTCCAGTATTCTGCTACTGAATAACCTCCATCCTCAACAAATTTAAGAAACTCGCTGTTTGAAATAAGAAAACGGGTGGTCGAAAAATCAGTCACATTTTCTTTGTAAACACCATATTCGTTATCCCAGCCGTAGAAAGCATTGTCCCTCGATTTACCAAGAGTCATTTCTGCACCCGGCACAGGTAAAAACTCATTAAGCGGCGCCCTTCCTCTCACCGGACATATCTCGCCAAACCGCTCATTAACAACCTCATCCAAAGGCAACTGACGAATAAGCACAGACGAAGTTTCCAAATGAATTCGCTCGTGTTCGATACCCATCATGATAATCCAGAACGTATCGTCCCAACTTACCGGCAACCGCAACGGTGCTGTTTTGATTATTCCGGTTATAATTTCTTTGGCTTTATCCCTGTATTCCCGCACTTCCGACACTTTGGGCCAGGCGTAATGTTTTTCGTCCAGATCATCCCAGCTCATTTCGTCAACACCAATCGCAAAAATCGATTCGAAAGCAGGGTTAATCCGGGTATCGATAATTTTTGCCAGAAACAATTTATTTATAAAAAACACAGCTGTATGTCCCAGGTAGAAAAGCAACACATGACGCAAAGGATCGCCCCGATGATAAAAAACATCATCGGATTTTAACTGGGTGTATAATTTTTCGTCAACAGCCCACGTTTTTTCGAAATAAGTCAGTATCTCCTGTCGCTTCTCCTCGGCATTTCCCGAAGAAATATCAATCGTTTTTGTTACAAGTTGCTTCATGGCATTTTTGTAATAGATTTGTGTAAATATAGTTTATTCATTACGAAACGACTTTTACCATCGGGTTTAATTTTTTCCTGTCGAATTTCCGCAACTTTTCTGAAACCTGATTTTTCATACAGTTTCAGAGCCGGCACGTTTTCATCCCATACCCGGATAAAAGCATCGGTATATTTTTCAGTATCAATTTTCTCAAAAAAACTACGGAGTAATACCCTCCCAATGCCCTGACCTCTGTAAGTTTCGGCCACCATCACTTCGGTTATATACGCACATTTATCCAACCGAAAGGCATTTGTTATTGTCACGGGGCAATCCGCATCGAACGACAACGGTGTGCAAAGCAAACAGGCAATTAAAAATTCGTTTTCAAAAATTAAATGAGCATAACCGCAACTCAAAGCGCCGGTCAAATAATTCCGCATACCGACAGGGTCGATAAACTGCGCTGACGTACCTCCCGCATACGACTCCAGGTACAAAAGTGCGATACTTTCAAGATAATCAGCACTGTTTGTAACCAACACATTTGGATTATGAATGGTGTGGATATTTATCGATATTATGGTTAATTCCAGTTTACTCTACCGCCACCTCTGCTTCCACGTCCTGACCCGAATTTATAGGTAAGCGTGAGGTCGAGGTTCATCAGATAATCTTTTCTTTTTGAATAGCTGGTTGAAATTCCATCAATATAATCTGAAAATGATGAATGAACAACATACTCAACACCAATAGAAAAAGCCGGCGAAATTTCGTATTCGTAACCTCCACCTATAGGGAAAGCCGGCGAAACCGACAACATTTTGGCATTGTAACCTCCCGAAGGCAGTGTGGTATAAACAGTATTCGGAGCGTGCGAGTCGGAAAGGCGCTTTGGATATTTACTATTAAAATCTACATTACTAATCATTGCACCGGCGCCAACAAAAGCATACAATTTATGTGGTGTCCAGAAATCAGCATTTTCTCCACCGATAATATTGTATTCAATATGCATGGCGTAAACCGATAGGTTGGTCGAGAAATCGAACCCACGGAGCTCGTTACGCGAGTCTTCATCCGTACCTTCAAACTTTCCGAAAAGTGCGCTCAGCTTGAAACCAACATTATTCTGGAAAACATATCTGTAGTTGACCGAAAACATGTACTTGGTTTGAGCTACAATAAAATCCGTTTTCTGAATCAATCCTTTTGTGTCTTTATTTCCGCCAACATCGCCAAAAAGATACGACGGCCCAACACCGGTAAGCACAATGGATGATTGTCCCGGCATCGAGAATTTATACAAACCGTTTCGGCTTTGTGCGAAAGACAAAACAGAAACTGTTATAAATAAACACAATACAGACCACTTATTTTTTTTAAACACCATTCTAATGAGTTATAGATGCCGGAATTATTAATAAACAACCGAACAATGCGTTTGTTTAAATAACACACAAACATACCCGCAAATATACAATAATAGTTTTAAATATTCACAAACAGCACCAAAATACTCAATACCTGAAACTACTACCTCCCACAAACTCGCGCAGAAGCGAAGTAGGCGGAATTTCCCGTTCCGGAATAGATATAAAGTAATTCAGAAATTTAAGCAAACGGTGCGTTTCGGT
>JAYRXP010000549.1:0-7285 GCA_041917395.1 Paludibacter sp. | reverse complement strand
TCCAAATAAGATGGATATGGATTTCCAATTAAATTATAACCTGACTTAACTGCTCCAAGTCTGGTTAGATTAACTGAAATTTCACCTGTATTCAATAATCCGCTAAATGAAACATTGCTGGTCCCGGTTCCACTATTCGAAACAGAAATGTAACCTTTCCCAGGAGTTAAAGTTCCTGTTTCTGTATCCCAACGTGCAAATTGTTCATTATAGCTTACCACCGAGGTACCGGTATTCAGCTGGTTAGTTGTCCCTGTTGCTATAGGACTTGTAACATACCAATTCCTGCCTTGTGGCAGATACTGTTGTACGGTAGCTGAAAGTATCTGTGGGCTTACTGTGTTTTTGTCAACAAAAGTGGCCGTACCCGTACTGTTGCTCATTAACGATAATGCAGTGGAGTTTAAAGTACAACCAGAATTCACAGTTAATTTACCACCCGGATTTACAACTATTGATTTTACAGTTGAATTACTATTAATTGTAAGTTCACTTCCATTAGAAATACTCAACGTACTATTTGCGTTTAAAGTCAACGACGATGCATTTGTATTGGTTGTGATTTTAGCTGGAGACTCATATGCTCCTATATCATAGGCAGTTCCTTGCGGACGGTTAGTTCCGGTTAAGTCATTTGTTATTGTAGCTATTGTAGTTCCGGCATCAATAGCTGGTGAGGCTGTTGCTAATGTCCAGTCGCCATTTACAGCATCTGTAAAAGCTGCTCCGGTCAGCCCCGTTATACAACCGGCCTTATTCGCGTAATATGCAGGGAGAGTTGATAAATCGAAGCCACAATATGTAACTACAGGATAATTTGTAGTACCTACCCAATTTCCATAAATTGGAGTTGTAGATGATTTGTAGAATAAGCAATTCGTAAATGTACTTATAACAGTTATTCCGGAAACACTACCATATCCAAGATACATACCGGCTTCACTTCCTGTTGTAGTAATGTTACCTACTATAGTAGAATTATTGAAGTAGCATTTTCTCCCAGCACCCTGTTGCTCAAAGTTATCACCTATATTTTCTTTAATCAAACAATTATTCACATAATAATAATCGTATTCCGAACGAAAAGCAGAACCTTTTGTGCCGGCTTTAGCTTTATTTCCGCTGATTATCGAATTGTTTAAAGTCATATTACTCCCGGGAGAGTATTTTGTAAATATAGCTCCACCTCCGTTATTTTCATTAACTGTCGGATTTCTTGATTCGTTATTATTTATAGTACATCCACTAATGGTATATCGACCATTAGACAAAAACAATCCACCACCATTTCCAAGAGATAAGTTTGAAGTAATAGTACAGTTTGTAACTGCTACTGGATTAGAATTCCAAATTGAAGGATTTGTGCCCGGGGCTTCCATATACATTCCACCACCATCTGTTTTAGCAGAATTGGATGAAATAGTACAGTTTGAAATAGTAACATTTTTCCCTGGAGTAAAATCAAAATTTCCACCTCCTGTTAAATTTATTCCTCCTGCAACGCCTGTTGTTGTATTATTATTTGAGATAATACTATTTGTAACTAAAGCACCACCCGTTCTGGCAATAATATTCACTCCACCACCTGCTCTGTAAGCTGTATTGTCTGATATTGTACAACCATCAATTGTTCCTATTTGATAGATAGTAACTCCACCACCATTACCACCACTTGCTGTATTTGCACAATTGTTGTGATGAACATAAGATGTCAGAAGTTTTGCTCCATCAGTTAAATAAACACCTCCGGAATAGAAACCAGTTGTCAGGCCAGTTATGGTATTATTTCTAACAATACTGTTTTGAAGTATGGAATTGTTCGACAATTTTACTGATGCAGCGCAGTTACCAGCAGTTGTTGAAGAGTATGCACAGTTTTGAATAGAAACACCATCGATAATTGCTCCGGTGGCACTTACAATACCACGAACAGCATTATTGCCATTGATTATTGTCTCGTTTGTAAAATCCCATGCATTAGTTCCTTTCAATCTTGCTCCAATGGTTTGTTCTGTTCCAGCAAAGCCACCATAAATTTTTTCAGAACTTTGTGTTAGTAATGAATCAGTCAGGACATAAGTTCCTTTAATTAGCCATATTTGATCACTGGTAGTAAAGGACATTGTTTTATACCATTCGTTCAATGACTTTCCTTGAGCTGTCAGATCGACTACAGTACCGCTAACACCAGTCCAGCTGGCCGTAGAAACTCCTCCCGGTTGTATCAAATAAACTGACGCATTTGCAAAACCGGCAAACACCAATAGACAAAAAATATAAATGATTCGTTTCATAATATAAATCAGTTGTGTATTGAACAGTTATCATGAACCCATTTAACTGCTGATACAATTTATTTTTTTAAGTAAGTATAAAACCTTAGTCGATAATTACCTTTTGTGTGTAATTCATACCTTTAGTAGTAATTGATGCAACATAATATCCTGAAGTTAACAGAATGGAAAAGTCAGGAGAATCTATTAATTTTTCAGTTATTAGTACGCCGCTAATGTTGAAAATTTTCAACTTGGATTTTATGGGGAGGCCTCTAAAAATTAAACTGTTATTTTCAACGTGACACTGAAAAATATCCTTTATGTTTATGTTAGAATTTATTTGGGTGTTCTTTTCATAAGCTCCCATATCATAAGCAGTTCCCTGCGGTCTTGTTGTTCCGACAAGGTCGTTCGTAATTGCAGCAATAGTAGTTCCTGCATCAATTGCCGGTGAAGCTGTTGCTAATGTCCAATCGCCGTTTACGGCATCTGTAAATGCAGCAGGAGTTAATCCTGTTAAACAACCAGTCTTGTTAGCGTAGTTTGTTGGGAAAGTTGTAAATTCAAAGCCACAATATGTTACAGTTGGATATTTCGTGGCATCTGTCCAGTAACCACCAATAGGATTTGCAGACGACTTATAGAATAAACAATTCGTGAAAGTACTGATAGCTGTTACAGTCCAACCAAGATACATGCCGGCTTCCAGGCCTGTTGATGTAGTATTTGCGGCGACAGTACAGTTCTGGAAATAACATTTTCTGGAAGTTCCCTGTTGTAAAAAATTATCGCCTACATTACCTGTAATTAAGCAATTGTTCAAACGTAAATCCCCCATATCATTACGAATCGCAGAACCCTTTGTACCTGCTTTTGAAACATTACCTTTAATCGTGGAGTTGTTTAAAGTCAAATAGCTTCCCGGAGAATTTTTTGTAAAAATAGCTCCTCCACCATTGTTTTCATTTGCAGTTGGATTTCTTGATTCATTATTATTTATGGCACATCCACTTATGGTGTATTGTCCTTCGTACAAATACAATCCTCCTCCATTTGCAAGAGATAAATTAGAAGTAATGATGCAATTTGTAACGGAAACCGGATTAGAATTCCAGCCCGAATAATTTACATTTGGCACATCAAGATACATCCCACCACCATCTGTTTTAGCTGAGTTAGAAGATATTGTACAATTTGAAATGGACACATTTTTCCCACTGGCAAAGTCCACATAACCACCATTAGTCAGATTTACACCTCCACCACCACCGTTAGTTGCAGTGTTGTTTGAAATAATACTGTTAGTCAAAACAGATCCACCGGTTCTGGCAATTATATTTACACCTCCACCTGCTCTGTAAGCAGTATTCTCAGTTATTGTACAACCATCTATGAGGCCTGATTGATAAATGGTCGCACCACCGCCATTTCCACCACCCTGCGTATTGGCACAGTTATTATGATGTATGTAAGAATTGATAAGTTTTCCTCCACTAGCAACATACACTCCTCCGGAATAATTACCAGTAGTTTGCCCGGTAATCGTATTGTTTTTAACAATACAGTTTTGCATAATTGAATTGTTTGACAATTTCACAGCTGCTGCACAATTGCCGGCAGTTGTTGATGAGTAAGCACAGTTTTGAACTGTAATGCCATCAATTGTGGCACCTGTTAAACTTACTATTCCACGAACTGAATTATTTCCATCAATTATGGTTTCGTTTGTATATTCCCAACTTTTAGTCCCTTTTAATCTGGCACTGATTGTTTGTTCAGTTCCGGTAAAACCACCGTAAATTTTTTCTTCTGTTTGCGTTACGATTGAGTCAGTTAACACGTAAGTACCTTTTGTTAGCCAAATCTCATCTCCTACATTAAAAGAAACTGTTTTATACCATTCATTCAAAGACTGACCAAGTGTTGTCAGATCTACAACTGTTCCGGTAACGCCACTCCAGCTCGCACCAGAACTGCCTCCTGGCTGAACCAAATAAACAGTAGAGGCAGTTCCGGTTGGAGCTGTTGGATCATCGTTTTTTACCAATGTGATTAATTCTCCATTTGGCATGGCATCATACATAACTCTGCCATAATTTACAGGCACTTTAGTCACTTTATTTCCCTGAGTTACAACTGCACTAATCCAGTTTCCCGGCACTTCAGTAATCACTGTAAGTGGCAAATCGAACAACTCGCGATCTAAAGTGCAAGTCATCGTCAAACGAACTTCAGTTTCACTCGTGAACTTAGTTTCAAAAACAGGTTTACTATCACGTTCCATTTGGTATTTGTACTGTGAAATATGATCAGTAATCCAAAGTTTTCCTTCATCTCTACGTTGTGCTAGTCCATCTAAAACTGCACGAAAAATATCTTTATCCAATGGCCAAAAATCCTGATATCCAAAATTTGGATCACCTTCACTCACTCTTCTTTCTACACCATGAATTACTAAATACTCTCTTCCTTTTGAAATAATTGCTTTATCAGCAAGAGCCAACATTTGTTCTGCAGTTTGCCAATGATAAACAGCTCCATGACCAGCAAAATCGGGTCTGGAAATCAAATAATATTTATTCAATATTGCTGTTAAACCAGCACCCCAATCGAACCAAACATCCACACCCGGTTGTCCGTAGGATATAAGATGTTTTTTTCCATCGTTATAAAAAATGCTATGAATCTTTTCCTGAGCTAACCGGATTTCTCTGTCTTCAATTTCCAAATCAGCAGCTCCTTTGTGAGTCCAGGTGTGATCACCATATGCCATGCCTGTTTTCGGAATCAGATTTTCCCACTGATTTTTTGATTCTGCCGAAGCAGTCCAGCTGCTTGAACCAGGACAAACATAAAATGTAGCAATCATTTTACGTTTAAGTAATTCCGGAATTGCAACTTGATAAGCTGATGGCATCCCATCGTCAAACATTAACAAAAAAGCAGCTTGCTTGTCATCTTTCCAGTTCGTTACTTTTGAATCTGCAATTGCAGAATGCACGTTTTGCGTAAAAAATACTGCTAATGTAAGTGCACAAATTATTGTTTTAAATTTTGTATTCATCTTGAAATTATCATATAAAATGCAACTCCAAATAATTAAATTTGAATTACTACATTGATTTTTAAAATTATAGCTACTTATGTTTTTTATTTTAATGACAATTTAATTGTCTTGTTAATTTCAGCATTTTCTATGCTCATTATATAAGAACCAGGGGATAATGTTAGAGAGAACTCAGGGGTATCAATCTGTTGATTAGAAATTAAAACACCACTTATATTAAATATTTTCAATTTGGTTTTAGAATCTAAACCTTTTAACATTATGCTTCGGTCATTCTGAATAGAATAATTAAATCCATTGAGCGATTTTAAATCAGTTGTTATTTGAGATGATTTTTCATAAGCTCCCATGTCATATGCAGTGCCTTGTGGACGTAGGGTTCCTACAAGGTCGTTAGTAATTGTCGCAATAGTTGTTCCGGCATCAATTGCTGGTGAAGATGCTGCCAAAGTCCAGTCACCATTTACAGCATCTGTAAATGCTGCTCCGGTCAACCCTGTTATACAACCGGTTTTGTTTGCATAATTTGCAGGAAATGTTGTAAATTCAAAACCACAATATGTTACAGTCGGATATTTACTTACATCGGTCCAGTAGCCACCAATAGGATTAGTTGAAGACTTGTAAAATAAACAATTGGTAAAAGTACTTATCGCTGTGACTGTCCAGCCCAGATACATACCCGCTTCCAGTCCGGTAGAGGTGGTATTAGAGGCAACAGTGCAATTCTGGAAATAACACTGTCTTGAAGTGCCTTGTTGATGAAAGTTATCGCCGACATTTCCTTTTATCAGGCAATTGTTCACTTTTATCCACCCCATGTCTGTACGAATGGCAGAACCTTTTGTACCTGTTTTAGCGATATTGCCGCTGATTACCGAATTGTTTAATGTTAAGTTACTACCCGGAGTGTATTTTGTATATATTGCACCGCCACCATTAGCCTCATTAGCAGTGGAATTTCTGGATTCGTTATTATTTATAGTACATCCACTAATGGTATATTGACCATTAAACAAATACATTCCACCTCCATTAGCAAGTGATAAATTTGACGTAATGATACAGTTTGTAACAACAACCTGATTAGAATTCCAACTTGAAGGAGATGCACTTGGTACTTCTGAATACAATCCACCGCCATCTGTTTTAGCAGAATTGGATGAAATGGTACAGTTTGAAATAGTTACATTTTTCCCTGCAGTAAAATCAATATTTGCACCAGTGACTAGATTTACTCCTCCAGCACCACCATTAGTTGCGGTATTATTTGAAATAACACTATTCGTAACAACAGCACCGCCGGTCCTTGCAATTATATTTACACCACCACCTGCTCTGTATGCTGTGTTATCTGAAATAGTACAACCATCAATTGTTCCTAATTGATAGATAGTTGCACCTCCACCGTTTCCACCGCCTAAAGTATTTGCACAATTGTTGTGATGAACATATGAATTTAATAATTTACCTCCGGTTGTTAAATAAACACCTCCGGAGTAGTATCCTGTTGTTAATCCTGTTATCGTATTATTTCTAACAATACTGTTTTGAAGAATTGAGTTGTTTGACAATTTTACTGCTGCAGCACAATTTCCTGCAGTTGTCGAAGAATATGCGCAATTCTGGATAGAAACACCATCGATAGTTGCTCCGGTGGTACTTACAATACCACGAACAGCATTATTTCCATCAATTATGGTCTCGTTTGTAAAATCCCAGCTGTTTGTTCCTTTTGATCTGGCTCCGATTGTTTGTTCTGTTCCAACAAAGCCACCGTAAATTTTTTCAGAAGTTTGAGTAACTAAAGAGTCTGTCAATAAATAAGTTCCCTTAATTACCCATATTTCATCATCGGCATTAAATGTCATTGATTTATACCATTCATTTAACGATTTACCCTGAGTTGTCAAATCAACTACTGTTCCGGTTACACCACTCC
>JAYRXP010000548.1:0-3263 GCA_041917395.1 Paludibacter sp. | reverse complement strand
GAACAAAATGGCTACACGCTGTTTTGGGCATCGAACTATAGTTTGGGAGTGAATATTTTTGCAGCCGTAAATAAGTATTTGGCTAAACTGATGAATGCATTTCCGGCCTATAATGTGTCGATGACGGAAGTTCACCACACACAAAAGTTGGATGCACCCAGTGGAACCGCGATTACTCTGGCCGAAGGAATTCTTGAAAATCTGGACAGAAAAGATGCCTGGAAGCTGGATAAGGAGGAAAATGCAACTGATATTGCCATTAAAGCCATTCGCGAAGGCATGGTGCCCGGAATACACACCATTCGTTACGATTCGGATGTGGACTTTATTGAAATACATCACGAGCTAAAAAATCGTGAAAGTTTAGCTTTAGGCGCTGTAATTGCTGCGGAATTTACTGCCGGAAAAAAAGGATTACTTGGTATGCAGGATTTAATGAAATTCTAAAAACAGAGAAAAACAAACTATATGACAACCGAACAACAAGAATCACGTTTCGATCAGCCACGTAAACAATGGATAAAAGCCATTTTCTGGTGTGTAATTTATATTCTTTTTATTGCATGGGTCGGCAATTATTTCTGGCTTATCGGACTTCCGGTGGTATTCGATGCTTTTGTTACCAAATACATTCCATGGACATGGTGGAAAAAATCGAAAAATAAAACATTCTTAGCTGTAATGGGTTGGGTAGATGCTATTGTTTTCGCATTGGTGGCCGTATATTTCATAAACACCTATGTTTTTCAGAACTATCAAATCCCGACTTCTTCACTCGAAAAAACGCTATTAGTAGGTGATTTCCTGTTTGTTAGCAAAGCAAGTTATGGCCCCCGTGTGCCGAACACGCCGCTTTCTTTTCCATTGGTGCAACATACATTCCCTATTATCAATACCAAATCGTATATCGAAAATCCGCATTGGGATTACAAACGACTGAAAGGCTTTGATACTGTGGAACGCAATGATATTGTGGTATTTAACTTTCCGACCGGCGATACTGTAGCCGTTAATGTTCAGAATCCTGATTATTATACAAGCTGTTACATGGAAGGCTTGTCGGCTCTGCATTATTCGCAACCTGATAAAAAACCAACCGCAGAAGAATGTATGACTGTCGGACGTGAAATTGTTCGTTCGAATAAGCAGAAATATGGTGAAATCGTGTATCGCCCTGTCGACCGTCGGGAAAATTACGTAAAACGTTGTGTAGGAATACCCGGAGACCGCATCGAGATTAAAAACAATCAGATGTATATCAATGGTCAAAAACAGGAAGATATTCCGGGAATACAGTTTAATTATTTTGTACAAACAGATGGAACTCCTCTGAATAAAACGATGGATGAGCTGGAAATCAGCATGGAAGACCGTATGATGATCGACAATACGCAATATGCCGAAGGAATTAAATCCCTCGGATTCGATCCGCAATATCCATTGTATCATTTTCCAATGACCCGTGAGGTTTATGATAAAATTTCGAAAACTCCCGGAGTGATTAAAATTAAAATTGAAGATTCACAACCCGGTGATGTTTTTCCTTTAGGTGACACAAAAGGTTGGAGTCGTGACAATTACGGACCGATATACATTCCCAGAAAAGGTGCTGTTCTGAAACTTAATGCATATAATTATCCAATTTATGAGCGTATTATTCGTGTTTATGAAAATAATAAGTTCGAAATGAAAGATGGAAAATTTTATGTAAATGGAAAAGAAACCACCGGTTATCAGTTTAAAATGGATTACTACTGGATGATGGGCGACAACCGTCACAACTCGGCTGATTCGCGTTATTGGGGTTTTGTGCCTGAAGATCACATTGTTGGACGTCCTGTATTGGTTTGGTTATCATTAAATAAAGACAAAGGGTTGTTTGAAGGAAAAATCCGTTTCAACCGTTTCTTTAAAAATGCTGAGAAATAGGATATTGAACGCAAATTACGCAAGTAAACGCAAATCAATATATGTTGTAAATGATGGTGTGTAATCAAAATAATCAATATTTTAATAATAGTGTTTGTGAAAATTTGCGTAATTTGTGTTCAGAAAAAATTTTAATATCGACAGCTTATCTGGCGCCAATAGATTATTATTTTTTACTAAATAATACTTCGGAAGTTTTTATTGAACGACACGAATTTTACGAAAAGCAAAGCTATCGCAACAGGTGTAAGATACTCACTGCCAATGGCGTAATGGATCTGACTATTCCTGTAGAGAAAACAGGAAAAGTGCTGATAAGCGACATTCGGATTTCGGAACATGACAACTGGCAAACCAACCATTGGCGGGCCATAGAGTCGGCTTACAATTCGAGTGCTTTTTTTGAGTATTATGCTGATGATTTGCGTCCGTTTTACGAAAAAAAATGGCAGTTTTTATGGGACTTCAACATG
This sequence comes from Paludibacter sp., assembly GCA_041917395.1. Classification (GTDB taxonomy): domain Bacteria; phylum Bacteroidota; class Bacteroidia; order Bacteroidales; family Paludibacteraceae; genus Paludibacter. The sequence goes on along the minus strand of JAYRXP010000548.1, from coordinate 861 downwards.
GAAATCCAACATAAGATGATGGATTTGTTTGAGATTGAAAAAAGCATCCAACTCACTGATAGCTATTTAAATCAATATAAAAACAAGACCGATTACCGAAATCTGATACATCCAAAGAAAGAATCACTACATTATTCGAAGCCATACTATCAGGTTTTTGAACAAAAATTCGGGTTTTGTGCCAATTTAAGTTGCATTGATTTACTTTTTAATATGGGGCCCGAAAGTCAGTTAATATTGGGTATTAGTTAAAATAAAATTATACGAAAATGGAATACGGAATTAAATGTATAGGGTTACTGACTTCGGGAGGTGACGCACCAGGTATGAATGCAGCTATACGGTCAGTGACGCGTGCCGCAATCTTCAACGGCATACGTGTAAAAGCAATTTACAGAGGCTACAAAGGCCTAATTACCGGCGAGATTGTAGAGTTTCAAACTCAAAATGTAAGTAACATTATACAGCAGGGTGGAACGATTCTGAAAAGTGCGCGTTGTCAGGAATTCAGAACTCCTGAAGGACGTAAGCAGGCATACGAAAATATGGTAAAAGAAGGGATTGATGCCCTTGTAGTAATTGGTGGTGATGGAACTTTTACAGGCGCGCGTATTTTTGCTCAGGAGTTTAATGTTCCGATTGTAGGACTTCCCGGAACAATCGATAACGATTTGTACGGAACAGATGCAACCATAGGATATGACACTGCCATGAATACAATTGTGGAGGCTGTGGATAAAATTCGCGATACTGCATCGTCGCACGAACGTCTTTTCTTTATCGAGGTTATGGGGCGCGATGCCGGATTTCTGGCTTTGAACACCGCTATAGCTTCGGGAGCAGAAGCTGCCATTATTCCTG
>JAYRXP010000547.1:0-4785 GCA_041917395.1 Paludibacter sp. | reverse complement strand
GTTGCATGTCGATGGCTGAGGCTCAAAAAGCCTTCGATACCCGAAAGGTTCATGGCATTGTCAATATCCCGGCCGAATTTGACAAAAAACTGCAGAAAAACGAGCAGGCAACTGTGTCGGTTTATTGCGATATGAGCAGTTTTTTGTATTACCGGGCCTTATTGCAGGCTTGTAACTACAGTGTGTTGGATATGGGAAAAGAAATTCAACTTAAACGACTCAATGCGCAGGGAATTACCGGCGAGAGTGCCGAAGCTGTTCTGGAGCCTGTGCCGTTTCAGGGAGTTGGGTTGTACAACAGTGGAATGGGTTTTGCAAGTTTTCTGATGCCGGCTATTCTGATTCTGATTATTCACCAAACGCTTTTTTTCGGAATAAGTATGCTTGCGGGCACTTCGCGTGAGGAAAACAGATTTCATGTGCTGGTAAGCTCGAAACTGCATCGTGGCGGCACGTTACGCGTAATTATGGCTAAAGCAGCCTGTTATCTGACCATGTATCTGGTTTTTTCGTATTACATACTGGTGCTTGTGCCGCAGTTGTTCAACCTGCCACACATTGGTTTGAGCATCGATATTTTTAAAATGCTGATACCTTTTTTGTTGGCAACAATCTTTTTTTCGATGACCGTATCGGTGTTTTTTCCGAACCGGGAAACCGGCATGATTCTCTTCTTGTTCTTCTCGCTTATTCTGCTGTTCCTAAGTGGTATTTCGTGGCCTCAATCCAATATGAGCGGTTTTTGGAAAGCATTTAGTTGGATGTTTCCTGCCATACACGGTATTCAGGCTTATATCAAAATAAACACGATGGGCGGCACATTACACACCATCAGGTTCGAATACCTGAGTCTCTGGATACAGACAGGACTTTACCTGATTACCACAGTAATTGTCTACCGCTGGCAAATTCGGAAAAGTACGGACAAAAGTATGTCAGAGGAGGAAATCCAGTTTAATGCACCGGATTATATTTAGATAAAAACAATTCTCGTAAAAACAAACAGCGCTATGACAAGACATTTATTCAGAAGCAGTAAGGAAACTGCAAAAATTATTTCGCGCGACAGGGAACGCACCAATATTTTACGGAAACCGGAACAGAAAGCCATTGCTTTTTTGGTTGAAAACATTCCGGCATGGTTAACATCCAATATGCTTACCACTATCGGTTTTTTCGGGAGCATTATTACTTTTTCGGGTTTTGTACTGGCTGCTTATCTGAACGTAAGTTTTTTGTTGCTGGGTGTGTTAGGTTATGCTGTGAGTTGGTTTGGCGATTCTCTCGACGGACGAGTGGCTTATTACCGTCACAAACCCCGTAAGTGGTACGGTTTTGCGTTGGATATCACAGTGGATTGGTTGGGTATTATTTTGATGGGTGCCGGATTTATGATTTATGTAGGTGGCGCCTGGGAATTAATCGGTTTGGGTTTTGTGGTTATGTATGGCTGGGAGATGATTACCACTTTGTTACGCTACAAAATAACCGGAAAATACTCCATCGATTCGGGCATTCTCGGGCCAACCGAAGTAAGGATTATTATCTCATCAATCCTGGTTCTCGAAGTGCTGGTTCAGGGCTCTATTCTTTATTTTTCGGCAGCGGCCACACTCATTTTGTTTGTGGTAAATATTATTGACATGAAAAAACTTTTAAAACTTGCCGATGAGCTGGATGCAGCTGAAAAACTGGCAGATAAGTCAAAATCAGATGAGTTGACAGGTCTGAAAAATGTAGTATGAGAATTAAAGACAGGATTATTACCTTTTCGAAAGCTCAGGTTTCGGCCTTTACGGGCGGGATGGTCGATTATGGAACGATGATTTTCGTGACGGAAGTCATGCATGTTCACTATACTATTTCCATAATTATCAGCGGAATAGTGGGAGCGTATGTCAACTTCAGTATTAACAAAAACTGGTCGTTTGCAAAGGATGAAACTACTTATGCTTATCCGCAGAAAATTCAGTTGATGCGATTTGTAATAGTTGTTCTGAACAGCATATTTCTTAAAACAAGTGGTACATTCCTGCTCACAAACTACCTGGGAATCGATTACAAAATAAGTCGTATTCTGGTGGATTTACTCGTTTCAATACTCATCAACTATAACCTTCAGAAATGGTGGGTGTTTAAAAAATCAATTTAATCTGTTCAAAGTTATTTTAAAAATGAATATCAAAGTGCTTTTTGTAAGTTTTTTGTTATTCCTTCTGCCTGCCACAGGCGTTGCTGTGCCCGATGATAACGATGTGGTGACGGGTATTGTGTTGGATAAGGAAAATAATCAGCCTATACAGTATGCTACTGTTGTTTTACTCGATACCAAATACGGAACCAGTACCGATTCCACAGGGTTGTTCCGGTTACGTTTGAAGGAGCCCGCAATTGCACAATACAGGGCTAAAATAAGTTGTGTTGGCTATCAACCTCTTATAGTTTCGGTGCCCGACAAAAAAAAGAGTTTTGTGGTAAAGTTAACAACTGATGTCCGGCAGATTTCGGAAGTAAACGTGCGTAAACAAAAATATCATTCGCGCAAAAATGCTGCTGTTGAATTGATAGACAAAGTTATTGAGCATAAAAAAAACAACAAAAAGGAAACGCTCGAATACGTTGAGAACGATAAATACGAGAAAGTTCAGTTTGCTGTAAATAATATTTCGCCCGATTACAAACAAACCAAAATCTTTCAGAAGTTTCAGTTTGTTTTCGAGAATATCGACTCGCTCAAAGAAAACGGAAAACGTATTTTGCCGGTTTACCTGAAGGAAAGTTTTGCAAAACAGTTTTACCGGAATTCACCCCGATTACAGAAGGAAATTGTAAAAGCCCATAAAGTGGTGTCGTTTGCCGGTTTCGACAACAAGGGAATCGAAGACAATATCAAATACCTGTATCAGGATATCGATTTGTATAAAAACGAAATTTCGTTTTTGTCCAATCAGTTTTTGAGTCCTGTTTCGCCTAATGCCAAATTGTTTTATCGCTATTACATTCTGGATACCATTCAGTCCGGAAACGATAAATGTGCCCGGTTGTATTTCAGTCCGAAAAACAAGGAAGATTTGCTTTTTCAGGGTTATTTACACGTTTTGCTCGATGGAAGTTACGCTATAAAAAAAGCTGAAATTACGGTTAGCAAAAATGTGAATATCAACTGGATAAATAATGTAAAGGTTGTTCAGGACTTTGAAAAATCGGCTAACAACAGCTGGATGTTGAAAAAAGATCAGATTTCGATTGATTTTGGAATAAACAAAAAAAGCAAGGGTTTAACCGGTCAGAAGCAGGTAACCTACAGTGGCTATAATTTCGAAAAGCCGGTAAGTGATAGTGTTTTCGAAGCAAAACTTGAAAACGAAAGGCCGAAAGATGCGTTGATTTCCAACGATTTTCCCGACGAATACCGCCCCGAAAAACTATCAAAATCCGAAGCCGGAACCTATCTGGCGATGGATAGCATTCAGAAAATTCCCATTATCAAAAAGATTGTGAATGTAGCCACCATGGTGTTTTTTGGTTACTACGATTTGGGAAAGTTTGAAATCGGGCCGGTCAATACTTTTTACATGTACAATCCTGTCGAAGGTGTTCGTCTGCGTTTCGGAGGACGTACGACTGATAAATTCAGTAAAAAACTAAATCTCGAAACCTATCTGGCTTACGGATTTAAAGATCAACTGCCGAAGTACTATCTGGGTGCAACATGGTCGCTTACCGACCGGAATTTTCAGCAATTTCCTGCTAAAACCCTTAAGGTGAGCTATCAGCGTGAAACGCAGCTGCCGGGTCAGCAGATGCAGTTTTTGATGGAAGACAATATTCTGCTTTCGATAAAAAGAGGTGTGAACGATAAACTGTTTTACAACAAAACATTCCGGATTGAGCATGTCAACGAGTTCGAAAATCATTTCTCGTACACGTTGGGTTTCAAAAATACGCTTCAGGCGCCGGGAGGAAATCTGTTTTTTAACTATACCGATTATTCGCAGCGGATGAACGATGTGAATTTGCTTCACCTGCCCGAGTTTTATGTGCATTTGAGGTATGCCCCACACGAAGGATTTTATCAGGGTAAAACTTTCCGCATACCCATTTACAACAGGTATCCGATTATGGAGTTACGTTATGTGGTGGGGAATAAAAGCTGGGGAAACGACTTTAGCTATCACAATCTGAAGGTGAACATTCGTAAACGGTTCTATTTTTCGGTATTTGGCTATTCGGATGTGGTTTGCGAAGCGGGTAAAATCTTCGGGAAAGTACCTTTTCCGCTGTTGAATCTGCCGCAGGCCAATCAGACATACTCGTACCAGATTGAGTCGTACAACATGATGAATTTTCTGGAATTTGCCTCCGATCAATATGCTTCCTTGCTTGTTGATCATACATTCAACGGATTCTTTTTCAATAAAATACCGCTTGCTAAACGACTGGGATTGCGCGAAATGCTTACCTGCAAGGTTTTATACGGAACAATATCCAAATCGAATAATCCGGCACAAACCGCAGGACTTTTTAAGTTCCCGGTTAGTACAGATGGAATGCCATTAACATACTCGCTCAATAATACACCTTACATTGAAGGAAGCATTGGTGTTGGTAATATTTTTAAGATATTCAGAGTCGATTTGGTGCGTCGCTTCACCTGGCTCGACAATCCCAATGTTTCGAAATACGGCCTCCGTATGCGGTTTCGGTTAGATTTTTAAACCCGCGGAGTTTTATTTTCGGTTCCCGTTGCCAATGTTTAGCCCGACAGTAACACCAAAACGCATT
>JAYRXP010000546.1:0-4847 GCA_041917395.1 Paludibacter sp. | reverse complement strand
GTACGTAAATACCACAGCGGCCGTTAAAGCGCTTACTGACGTCGTGGTTACATCGACCAATGCAAAAAAAATTGTAGATCAGTTTCCCAAAGATGCGAAATTAATTTTTGGTCCGGATCGGAATCTCGGAAATTATATCAACAGTGTAACCGGACGTGAGATGTTACTTTGGGACGGAGCATGCCATGTACACGAGCAATTCTCTGTTGAAAAGCTGGTGAAACTAAAAGCTGAGCACCCCGAAGCCGAAGTATTGGCGCACCCTGAATGTAAACGTCCGTTGCTACTGATGGCCGATTTTATCGGAAGCACACAGGCTTTGCTTAATTATACCATAAATTCGGATAAAAAATCATTTTTAGTAGCAACTGAAAGTGGAATTATTCACGAAATGCAAAAGAAAAACCCTGATAAAGAGTTTATTCCTGTGCCACCGAATGATAGCACTTGTGCTTGTAACGAATGTAATTTTATGCGTTTAAACACACTCGAAAAACTCTATAAATGCTTACTTACCGAAACCCCTGAAATTTTAGTGGACGAAGACGTGAGAGTGAAAGCTGTAAAACCAATTTTGAGAATGTTGGAAATGAGTTAGAAAATTATTATGAAAAATACAACTAAAAATAACCTTAGTGAATTTACAATTGAAGAAGCAAGAGGTTGGGTTATTGATTCATTCAATCAGATTGATTGGAGATTAAATAAATTAATTGTAGATTTTTTTAATCCATTAGAAAAAAAAAAATTTGAAACTATTATCCTAAATACATCAGTAATAGATATCGGTGGTAAGTTGAAAATAATTTTTAGTTTAGGATTATTGAAAAAAAATATTATTGAAAAAATAAGAAAATTATCTTCAATTAGAAATGGTTTTGCTCATGCAAATATTGTTAAAACTTTTACAATTAAGGTTGGATATAATGGTATTTATTCTACTGGTAGTGAAATAGAAATCATGAATTCTTCAGGACTGATTCAAAAAAGAGAAGCAATTGATTATTTAAAAGAGTATAATGAATTATATAATGAAATTATAGAAGAACTTGATAAAATACTTGGTTATAAATAAAAGCGGATATTACTCCGCTTTTATTTTGGCATGTTCTGTGGGAACTATTTTGAATAATTTATCATTTCTCCGTATTAATTCATTGGTTTTCATAGAGAAATATGTACCTTTTTCTACTTTATCTATCGGTTCGAGTTTTACACGCATTTCTTTTACGGTATCTTCGTATGCGCCTGTTGTTTCGCCCGTAATCAGTATTTCGTTGCCTACTTCCAGATATTGTGCTTCGAGCAGAAATTCGGCCACACCTATTTTCTGAAAGTAATTGGTACATTTACCCACATACACTTTTTTATGGGTAGCTTCAGAGCCGTAATTGGCACTCCATTCGCCCAATCGTTGTCCGAGGTAATAGCCGTTCCAGAATCCACGATTAAACACCTTGCTAAGCCGTGAGTCCCATTCAGCTATTTTCGTGGCTGAAAACGTCCCGTTTAGCACCGAATCGATAGCTTCGGAGTAGCAACCTACCACCGTTTTTACATATTCGGCACCACGAGCGCGGCCTTCAATTTTGAACACCCTCACTCCTGCCCGCATCATCTCGTCTATAAAACAAATTGTTTTCAGGTCTTTTGGCGACATAATGTATTCGTTATCAATCTCTAATTCAATTTCAGAATCTTTGTCTTTTACGGTATAACCCCGGCGACAAATCTGGTTACACGCACCACGATTGGCCGAAATATTTTTTTCGTGCAGACTCAGGTAACATTTTCCGGAAACTGCCATACAGAGTGCACCATGACAAAACATTTCGATGCGAATAAGCTCCCCGCTCCTACCCTTTATTTGTTCATTTACAATGGCTTGATAAATTTCGGAAACCTGCTCCATGTTTAACTCGCGTGCCAATACCACCACATCGGCAAACTGAGCATAAAACTTCAGTGCTTCCACGTTCGAAATATTCAGTTGGGTGGAAAGGTGCACCTCCACTCCTACCTGATTGGCATACATCAACGCCGAAACATCCGCTGCAATAATGGCCGAAACCTGCGATTCTTTGGCTACATCAATTATTTCGCGCATCAATGTGAGGTCGTTATCGTATAAAATGGTATTGACTGTCAGGTAGCTTTTTACCTTATTTTCGTTGCAAATGCGTACAATTTCGCGCAAATCTTCGGTTGTAAAGTTTGAACTCGATTTGGCGCGCATATTTAGCTTTTCAATGCCAAAATACACCGAATCGGCACCTGCTTTAATAGCTGCCGAAAGACTCTCCCAGGATCCGGCCGGAGCCATGATTTCAAACTGAGACCTGTTTGCCCCTAACCCCTGAAGGGGAACTGGATTAGTATTGTTTTGTATATTATTCATTTGCGTTCACTTTGTCTATTTGTTATTCTTAAAAAATCCCCTTTAGAGTTTGTCCGTCCACTGACGGAGATTAGGGGCAAATATTATTTAAAAAACAATCCCCAAAATTTATTCGGGGATTTGTGTTTCATTATCAATTAAGTTGTTGATTTCCAATTGTAATTTAGGAATATGGTTGATAATAATTGCCCATATATTTTCATCGGATACACTATCATATCCGTGTATAATTTGGTTTCTTAATCCAACAATTCGTCTCGCATTTTCAATTGGGAAATTTGGTTCAATCGCTAAAATACGATTCATTGCTTCCCCAATTATTTCAAGATTACGTTCAATAGCTCTTTTTAATATTATATTTTTCTTGTAATCCTGAAATATTTTTGGTTTGTTTTCGAAAAACATTTCTGTTTCATCGATTGCCAGTTTTATATCGTAAAGGTATTTAAGTTGTCGCTCGTTCATAAACTAATTTTTTTTCTTTATCAATCACTTTTCTAAATATTGGATTCCGAATGGATTGATTTTCAACCAAATCAATAGGTCGTTGAAATAATGATTCTAATTTTTCCTTTAAATCCATATAGTTATCGAAATACTTTGATAAATCCAAAACAGAAAACTGGATGAGCATATCAATATCGCTTTTTTCATTAAACTTTTCAGTAAGTATTGAACCAAAAAGATATAACTCTTTCACATTGTGATTTTCACAAAGTTCAATTAGTTTTGCTCTGTTTTGTTCAACAATATTCATGCTGATTTTAATTTAATAAATTGATATATATTCAGTTGCAAAAGTAATAAAATTATTTAATACCACGAAAAAATTCCCCTTTAGGGGTTATGGGCAACACCGGAAAACTAATTCCAACCTGAATTTGCTGATACGGAAAATCGTTGATACCATACTGATATTGAGCAAAATAGTCCATATAGCCAGCCATAATTGTAAACTTTGATGCATATACCAACGGCGCATCGCCATAATCAAAACCATATTTTGCGCTTGTATGCATCCAGCCCCAATAACCCGAAAGTGTATTTTCAAATTTCCAGTTTGAGTTGCCAACTATGAGTTTTGCACCGTACATGGGCGCATCGTTTTGTCGACTGCCTGTAGTTTCCCAACAAAGAAAACCCAGATTGCCGACTGCCCGTATTTCGCTTATAAATTTGCTTTTTGTATAAAACGATTTTCCTGCTTCCACATCAAAATAATATCCCGGTGTGTCAAAATAACGCCTTTCGGCAAACATTGTTCCGGAGGCAGTTTTCAGAGTAGAATTAAAAACGATAGCGGGTGCATTTTTACGTTCTTTGAGCAATGAAATTCGGGTTTGTACATACAAGTCGCCATTTGGTTTGCCTGTCAGATTACCGTTCATGTCACGTGCTGCACTTAATTCGGGCGTAACTGTATAATTCTCCAACGTAGTAAACCAAAGTTTAAACGAAACGCGCTCGGGTAGGAGAGGGAGCTCTATTTTTACATAACCATTGGTTGTTTTGTCGCCTTGTCCGAAGTAATAATCGCCCATCAAACTCACAATGGTTTTTGACGGAATACGTGCATCGGTCATTTCCGGAACGGGGTTGGCATTAGGTCCAAACCAGGCCGGGGCATATTTTACAGTTTGGGCGAAAGATATTAGTATTGAAATACTTATAACAAAAATGGCTGTATAAATTTTTTTCATTTCAGATTATAAAATTCTATGCAAAGATAGCTATTAGAATTTATAATCTATTCCCCTTTTGTCAAATATGCCTGAATTACTGTTTTTTCTTCTTCGGTAAGTTTAGCTTTCGGAGCCATTCGGTTTACCCATTTTTCCCAATCAGTTTTATTGTATTTTTCGGGGGCAAATAATGTGTGGCAACTTCCGCACTTGTTTATGTAAAGTTCTCTGCCATGTTGTAGTTTTGCAATATCTGCACCGGTTGCCGTGTTTTCGGAAGTTGGTATATAGAGTACAGATTTACAGGCAAATAGTACAACAATTAACACCACTAAACCGTAAAGTTTTTTCTTTTTAGAATGCATAAGATACTAATAATCTGGTTTGTATTTTTTCAAATTCATCTACATTTAAATGACCGGTTGCTGCTCCTTTGAAGGATGTAATCTGTGGTAAAACAGTTAAATTCAGAAAGAAATTATCCTTTACAAACGATAAGCCCAAACCTGCGTACAGTGCACTGTGTTCCAATTCGCTTTTTTCAAATACATTTTTAAATGCACTTTCCATAGTCAAACTAAAGCGCGGACTGAATGAATAGGCTGCCGCAAAATTCAGATCAGCTTTATGCTCTTCAGCTTCAACCTCTATTTCAGTACCTTCAAATTCGGGCTCAAGTTCCATTTCGTAAACGGCATTAGCCGCCAATGTGAAATTACCGATTTTTTTGTCAATAATAATTTTTGTTTCAAGTTCGTATTCATTGC
>JAYRXP010000545.1:0-7359 GCA_041917395.1 Paludibacter sp. | reverse complement strand
ATTGGCTGGTTTTGGGACTTTTTTTGGTGGTGGGGATGTTTGGGCGGGCTTAATTTACGACTGGCGAAAAACCGACAAACTGGGGGTAAATGTGCTGACTGCTGAAAAAAAATTAGTCGAAATAGAAAAAGATGCCATAAAAGATGTTACCAAAACACCGGCCGAACAGTTTACTTACCTCCAGAAACGTGGACGTGAGGGAATTGAAGGACGTAGATGGGTTATGGTTATCGACTTATCGAAGTGCCGCAACGCGCGTAAATGTATGAATGCATGCCAGGAAGCGCACCACCTGCGCCCCGAACAGCATCATATTAACGTGTTGAAAATGCAGGAAACGCCTACCACGCAACCTTATTATATGCCAAAACCCTGTATGCATTGCGATAATCCGCCATGTACGGCAGTTTGCCCGGTAGATGCAACATTTAAACGTCAGGATGGAATTGTGCTCATTGACAACGAACGTTGCATTGGTTGCAGGTTCTGTATGGCGGCCTGTCCTTACAGTGCACGTGTTTTCCACTGGCAGGAACCGCTTTTTGCTGAACAGGATAAAGATTTGGTTTATGATGTGGAACTTAACGTACCACAACGCCGTGGAACGATAACCAAATGTTTGTTTAGTGCTGATAAGTTGCGCGAAGGCAAAATGCCATCATGCGTGTCGGCCTGTCCCAACGGAGTTTATTACTTCGGAGACGAAAACGAAGATGTGGTTACAAATGGAACTACAAAGGAAAGCTTCCGATTCCGTAAACTTCTTGCTGATAATGGAGGCTACACTTTGATGCCTGAGCTGGGAACAAAACCGCGAGTTTATTATCTACCACCGAAAGGCAAGGAATATCCTTTCCAGGAAAAAGATAAGGAAGAGGCAGCCGAACAGTTTCACATCTGAGATTTAAGTTCGGAAATCGAGGTTTATATTTCGAACAATTAAGCGTTTTCTAATAAAATCACAATACAATTATGTCGGATAAAAGAAATTCGGAAAAGATTACAACTGATTTATTGTCTCATATCAAACTTACCAATGGTTTTAAGATATGGATGGGCGTTCTCAGTATTTCGCTGTTAGTGTGTTTGTATGCTTATTTTTTGCAGTTAAGAGATGGTATGGGAGTGACCGGCCTCAGCGACTACGTTTCGTGGGGAATGTATATTGCCAACTTCGTGTTTTTTGTGGCTACAAGTTTAATTGGTATGCTTATAAGCGCAGTTTTGTCGTTATTAAATCAGAAATGGGCTGCTCCGCTGGCCCGAATAGCCGAAATTATTGCACTTGCATTTGCAGCTGTGGCCGGTTTGGTAATTATCATGGACATGGGGCATCCTGAAAGACTTTTGAACGTTTTCATACACGGACGTATCCAGTCGCCCATTGTATGGGATGTGACAGTTGTTACTATTTACGTATTAATAAGCACCTTGTTTTTGTACATTCCACTTATTCCCGATCTAAAAATCTGTTCGGAGAAACTGACAAATGTTCCTCCATTTGCACGCAAAATTTACACTTTACTATCGCTGAACTGGAGCGGAACACCTCAACAACAGGAACTTATTAAAAAATCGACCCGGGCATTGGCTATATTTATTATTCCGGTAGCTCTTGCTATTCACACTGTTACTTCGTGGCTGTTTGCAAACACTTCGCGTGCAGGTTGGGATTCAACCATTTTCGGACCTTATTTTGTGACAGGCGCTTTTGTATCGGGAACGTCTGCAGTAATAATTGCTATGTTTGTTTTTCGCAAAAGTTTTAATCTGTACGAATATATAACCGATTTTCATTTTGACAAGATTGCAAAATTGCTGGTTCTCGTATCACTCGTTTACCTTTATTTCAATCTGAATGAATATATGGTGCCCGCGTATAAAATGAAAAAAGCAGAAGCTTTCCATATTTATGAATTATTTGCCGGAAAATATGCGTTAATGTTTTGGGCGACACAAATTCTCGGACTAATTTTACCAATTATACTTTTGTTATTCAAGCCAATGCGCAAACCACTGCCTGTGTTGGTAATTGGAATTTTTGTTTTGATTGGGTCCTGGTTCAAACGTTATATTATCGTAGTACCAACCATGGAACACCCGTTTTTGCCTGTTCAGAATGTGCCTCTTAACTTTAAGGTTTATACTCCTACACTTACCGAAATCGGAGTTACTATTGCCCCAATGTTAATGGTTTTGATAATTGTTACAATACTATCGAAAGTTATTCCTGTAATTCCGATTCAGGAAACTATTGAACATATAAATGAACAAGAAAAATAAAAAATGGTTATGATTAATATGAGACAAAAATATAGTGGCTTTTTAGTATTGTTGTGTTTGACTATCTGGACAAGTTCGGACGTATTTGCCCGTAGCTGGAAAGCTCCCGATGACCAGAAAGACAAAAAGAGCTACATAAAGTTCGATGCTTCTACAGCTGCTCAGGGCGAAGTATTATACAATGCAAACTGTGCGTCATGTCATGGAAATCCCGGGAAAAACAACAGTCTCAAGTCGTTAAATCCGATACCACCTGATTTGTCAGGTGCTGCTACCCAAAGTTTATCAGATGGCGAGTTGCTCTATATTCTTAATAATGGTTCGGGAGTTATGCCTTCGTTTAAAAACGTGCTTTCGGAAGAAAAAGAATGGCAAATCATATCTTATTTACGCGGATTTAACAAAAATTACGTTCAGGAACTTTCGAAGTTTGACCCGGCCAAAAGCAAACTTGTAAAGCTAATAAGTACATTTGACAAGGCCGGAAACAACATTATTGTAAAAGCAACCGCAAACGAAAAAAGCGGTGTAAAAGCAATTGCCGGAGCAGAAGTTTCGTTGTTTGTAAAGCGTTATTTCGGTAATTTTCAGATTGACAAAGCCATAAAAACAGACGCAAACGGTGTGGCCAACTTCGTCTTCCCGAAAGATATGCCTGGCGATAAAGAGGGAAATCTCGAAGTACACGTAAAAATGTTTGACGAAAATTATGGTGAAGTACAGTCGACAGAAAAGTATCAGATAGGCATTCCGACTGACAAACCCGGACTTAATGATAATCGCGCTATTTGGAACGTTGTTACAAAAGCTCCGTTCTGGGTAATTGGTTTGTATTCTTCGGGCTTAATTGCATTTTTAATTCTGCTGGCATTTTTATTAAATAATCTTCGTAAGATTTTCAAATCATAAGAACCTCAAAAAAATACCGTTATGAAACAATTAGCTTTAGTAGGACGCATTTTATTCTCGATTCCGATTGCATTTATCGGATTGACCCATTTTTTGATGACCCCTGAATTTCTGACCAAACTGGAACATTCGCTGATTCCAGGAAGTCTGTACACCGTTCTTTTGTCGGGTGCTATGCTTATTATTGCCAGCATCTTTATTGTACTTAATAAATATGTAAAAGTAGCTTGTTTATGGCTGGCTGGTATGTTATTGGTAATCATAACCACCATTCACATTCCCAACCTTTTTTACCCCGAATTGTTTAACGCTGCATTAATGGAACTTTTGCAGGATACTGCATTGTTGGGAGCAGCGCTAATGATTCCCTATTACCTTGACAACAGTAAAAAAAGCGAGTAAAAAATTATTAAATTGCTATCAAAAATCGAGAGCCATGAAGAAGAATATTATTGCATTTGTTGTTTTAGCACTGATTTTACCACTTACATCCACAGCTCAGGTTGATCAGTCGGAAGAAGTTCGCGTTGTTGAACATTTAGGTGACACTATTCCTTTGGATCTTAAGTTTGTAACCGACAAATTTGACACCGTAACACTTGGTCAGTTGATTAATAAACCAACTATACTTTCGTTTGTTTATTTTGACTGTCCCGGTTTGTGCAGCCCGCTTCTGGAAGGTGTGGGAGATGTAATCCGGAAATCAGACATGGTATTGGGTAAAGATTATCAGGTCATTACATTTAGTTTTAACTTCAGAGATACACCTGAAAAAGCAAAAGAAAAAAAGAAACGTTTTGTAGAGCGCTACTCGGCAGGCAATAGCGACGGTTGGATATTTCTGACTACCGACAGCACAACCATTTATAAAATTACACACGCCACAGGATTTATTACCAAGGCCGTGGGTTTTGATTTTATACATCCTTCTGCTATTATTGCAGTGAGTCCTCAAGGAAAAATTACACGTTATCTGTACGGAATTACATTCCTGCCCATGGACGTAAAACTGGCAATTGCTGAGGCTAACGAGGGTAAAGCGCGCCCTACAATACAAAAAATTATGTTAATGTGTTATAGTTACGATCCTCAGAATCAACGATTCGGACTGGACGTAACAAAGATAATAGGAACTGTCATTGCATTTTTCCTGTTATTGTTCGTAATTATTTATTTAATTAAACCCCGTAAAAAAACAAATCATGAATAAAGAAACAGAAAACGAAAAACATGTGAGTTATCTCGATTACAAAGGAGAATACAAAGGTATTTTTGCCTGGATATTTTCAACCGACCATAAACGAATTGCGTTGTTATATCTGTATTCGATTGTAACTTTTTTCTTCGTAGGAGCAATTTTAGGTCTTATGATGCGTTTCGAACTGGCAGCTCCGGGAGAAACCATAGTAAAACCACAAACTTATAACGGCTTATTTACTGTGCACGGAGTTATCATGATTTTCATGGTGGTTATTCCTGGCTTGTCGGCCGTTTTCGGAAACTTTTTGTTGCCCTTACACATTGGAGCTAAAGATGTTGCATTTCCAAAACTCAACCGTTTTTCGTGGTGGATTTTTATTGTCGGCAGTATAATGGCTATTATGACACAATTTCTTCGTCAGGGTCCACCGGATACAGGATGGACATTTTACGCTCCATACTCAACTTCTACAGGTACAAGCGTAATTCTAGCAACTTCGGCAGCCTTTGTATTAGGATTTTCGTCAATATTAACCGGTCTGAACTTTATTGTTACAATTCACAGACTACGCGCTCCCGGAATGAAGTTTTTTAATATGCCATTATTTCCATGGTCGATATATGCAGCTTCGTGGATTCAGTTACTGGCAACTCCGGTAGTTGGTATTACATTGATAATGTTGATTTTTGAACGTCTGTTCGGAATTGGATTCTTCAACCCCGAATTAGGCGGTGACCCGCTATTGTTTCAGCACTTATTCTGGATTTATTCTCACCCGGCTGTTTACATTATGATTCTACCGGCTATGGGCGTAATTACTGAAATTATTCCTACATTCTGCCAGCAAAAAGTGTATGGTTACAAAGCAATTGCTATTTCAAGTTTGGCTATTGCGGGTGTTGGATTTTTGGTTTGGGGACATCACATGTACACTTCGGGTATGAGTGAACAGGCACGCTGGTTTTTCTCTCTGCTCACATTCATAGTTGCGGTTCCAAGTGCGATAAAGGTATTCAATTGGATATTAACAATGTACAAAGGATCGATAGACCTGAAACCGCCATTTTTATATGCACTGTTTTTTATTTTTCTTTTCATTATCGGCGGAACAACCGGTCTGATTCTCGGTTCGGTTGCTACAAACATTCAGGTACACGACACTGCATTTGTGGTAGCTCATTTTCATTATATAATATTCGGAGGAATGGGCTTTGCATTTTTTGCAGCAATTCATTACTGGTTTCCAAAGATATACGGAACCATGTACAATATAAAACGTGCAAATTTTGGTGCAACACTGTTGTTTATCGGATTTAACCTGTTGTATTTCCCTCAGTTCATAATTGGATATCAGGGAATGCCGCGTCGTTATTACGATTATTTGCCTCAGTTCCAATGGGCTCAGATTTTATCAACCATAGGTGGTGTTATTCTGTTTATCGCACTTATTATTATGGTAGCAAATTTAGTGAAAGGAGCTAAAAAGGGACAGCCCGCTCCTGCAAACCCGTGGAATGGTTCTACGCTGGAATGGACAATCCCATCGCCACCATCGCTCGAAAACTTTGAAACAGACCCGGTGGTAAAAAAGAATCCGTACGATTATAATTCGTAATCACTAATTCAAAATTCGTAATTATATTAATATGAGCAATCACGAAAATCACACACATGTTCATCGCGACGATGAAGCACAAAAGCTGGGCATGTGGCTTTTTATTTTCACTGAGCTACTTCTGTTTGGTGGTTTATTTTTAGTATACTCCATCTTCAGGAGCCAGAACCCCGTTCAGTTTCATGAGTCGAGTCTGGAGCTAAGTGTTACACTGGGTGTAACAAACACGGTTATTCTGCTCGTCAGCAGTATGTCGGTAGCAATCTCGCTCACTGCTATTCAAAAAAACGATAAAAAGCTCGCAAAACTAATGTTATTGCTTACCGTGGCACTCGCACTGGCTTTTATGGTAAATAAATACTTTGAATGGGGAGCCAAGTTCCATCACGGGCTTTATCCGGGTTCAGAG
Organism: Paludibacter sp.; assembly: GCA_041917395.1. Classification (GTDB taxonomy): domain Bacteria; phylum Bacteroidota; class Bacteroidia; order Bacteroidales; family Paludibacteraceae; genus Paludibacter. The sequence goes on along the minus strand of JAYRXP010000545.1, from coordinate 942 downwards.
TTGATGCATTTGCTCGACAGAGGACACCATTTATATTTCAGCCTGTATTTTTTTATGACCGGTTTGCATGCTCTGCATATTATAATCGGTGTTATTCTGCTATTAATAAGTTATGTGAAAATAAACAGAGATAAAATACAGCCGGACAACTACATGCATCTCGAAAATGCAGCCTTGTACTGGCACCTGGTCGACTTAATCTGGATATTCCTGTTCCCATTGTTATATTTAATTTCATAAAAACCGATTCATTATGTCAGGCAACACTCCACATATAACACCCTACAGAACGCTGGTTGTAATTTTATTTATTCTTTTGTCGCTAACATTTGTTACAATCGAAATTACATCCATTCATTTGGGAGCACTTACAGTAACTGCAGCACTTTTAATAGCTGGTGTGAAAGGTTTTTTAGTATTAGCCTATTTTATGCATTTAAAATACGAAAATCTTTTACTCCGCATATTGGTAGCATTGGTCTTTGTGCTTTTTGCACTGATTGTTGTAATTACGTTTATCGACTATGCATTCAGATAAAAAATCAGATATTAGAAATTCGAAATTAAGAAATAAAGAATATGTTTAGCAACGCATCAAATTTTGTACAGGGTGTCGACTCGGCATTTGCCATTATCGTAGGTATTTCGTTGTTTTTTCTTATAACATTAACTGCGTTAATGATTTACTTCGTTGTGCGATACAATAAAAAAAGACATCCGAAAACAGAATACGTAAAAGACAACGCATGGCTTGAAGCAACATGGATTGGAGTGCCACTTCTGATTGTATTGTATATGTTTTACATTGGTTGGGAAGGGTTTTTGCCCATGCGTCAGGTACCCGGAGATGCCATGAAAGTAAAAGCAATCGGTAAAATGTGGGTATGGGAATTTGAATACGAGGGAAATAAGGTCTCGGATACCTTAATGCTTCCTATCAAT
>JAYRXP010000544.1:0-1664 GCA_041917395.1 Paludibacter sp. | reverse complement strand
CGGGCGCGGGGGTACAATGGTTCAGTGGCTCTTGTGGCGGTACAGCGGTAGGCACAGGTAACTCAATCACCGTTTCGCCAACTCAAACAACAACCTATTTCGTCCGTTATTCGGGTGATTGCAACACCACAACTTGTGCGTCAGTGACGGTAAGAGCCTACACTTCGCCTGTAATAATTTCGGGAACAACGGCAACACTGTGCCAAGGAGCTGTAGTCAACTTAACGGCTCGCGCTTTAGGGTTGGGCTTGAGTGTCCGTTGGGAAAGACGTAATCCTGGAGAAGCTAATTTCTCTCCAGCAGTAGTGCGTACTATCCCCTCAGTAGCAGCAGATGGTACAGCAAGTCTCACTATCGAAGTTAATCCTTCCGATAATGGCGCTCAATTTAGAGCTGTTTTCAAAAGTAATTGCAGCAACAATGAGACACCTTCAAACCCTGCAACTGTTACTTATCAAGAAAATCAGAACGTACCCACTCCTACACCAAGTAACTCAACAATTTCGTGTGGGCAGTCTGCTACTTTGTCTATTCCTTCTGGAAGTACTGTTCTCAGATGGGAACAAACTACTGAAAACCCAGATATTCGGAAAGTTGTCGTTTTTAATGCTATTCCGAACTCAGCTGGATTAAACAGCATAACGTTGTCAAATCTGTTGCAGACCGTATATGTTAGGGCAATCCTATCTTTCCCAGATTGTCAATCAGGAAATACTGCCACGCCTAAAGCTGTCGTGAATGTATCTTGTCAGTCTGGATCATCTGGAACTAGGCACTTATCTGAGGCAATTATTTTTCCTAACCCCGCCGAGGGCGAAATAAATGTGGCATTGGACTTCACGGAACAAAGCGGTACAATAGAAATGACAATTATGGATGTGAGCGGAAGAAGGCTTATTCAAAAACAGTTTGAGGTATCAAAAGGACAAAACATCCTCAATTGCCTAACAAGCAATCTCTCAAGTGGTATGTTCTATGTCCGATTGAATGATCAAAATGGACTCTCTCAAACGCTCAAATTTGTCAAAGAATAAGTTATCTTCTTTTGAGCGTTAAGAATGAAGGTCATTCGTTCACGGGGCAAATTTTGTAAAACAATCGTAATGTTTTTTATAAAAAGAGGCTGTCTTGCTTAAATGTAAGACAGCTTCTTTTCTATAAAACACATCATTTTTATGGGGCGCATAAGTTTCTGAAAAATAATGAGACCTCAACTTCTATTTTTCTTAATATCGGACAACAATTGCCGCAACTCCTTTACTTTTTCTGGATATGTGTCATATACATTATGTTCTTCTTTTTTATCAGTTGCCAAATTATAGAGTTGTCCTGTGGCTTCACCTGCTTTGGGTTTGATTTCTTTAGGTACTGTAAAACCACCAGAGCCAAGTCCTTCTATGAGTTTCCAATCTCCTTTGCGAATAGCAAAAAAACCAATGGACGAACTGTGAACAACCGCCTCTTGATGCGCTACTTGTTCTGCTTGACCCAAAAGTATGGGTAGAATACTGTAACTGTCTTGTGCCTTGTATTTTTCATCTTTTATGCCCAATATATCTGCACAAGTAGCTATCAAATTAGCCAATGTCGTGGTGGCGTTGCTGGTCGTCCCTGCTTTGACTTTTCCTTTCCATCGAACGATGAATGGAATGCGATGACCGCCT